>DASUFM010000637.1:0-12034 GCA_036274535.1 Blastocatellia bacterium | reverse complement strand
ACCTGGAAGTGATGGATGTCGGTTCTTACAACAGCGATCCCGGTGATTACCCTGATTACGCCGAGGCGATAGGCCTGGCCATACTGGAAGGCCGAGCCGACCGCGGCGTCATTGTCTGCGGCAGCGGCGTCGGCGCGTCCGTGGCGGCGAACAAATTGCCGGGCATCCGCGCCGGTTTGTGTCACGACACTTATTCGGCGCACCAGGGTGTAGAGCACGATGACATGAATGTCCTGGCGCTCGGCGCCCGAGTAATCGGCCCGGAATTGGCGCGTGAACTGGTCCTCGCGTTTGTGCGCGCGAACTTTACCGGCGAAGAACGCCACCGCCGCCGGCTCGCAAAGGTACAGGCTTTGGAAGATCGCTACTAACGCTAAGCGATCAGCCTGGCCTGCAATTGAATCTCGACTCCCGCCAGAGCCTGTGAGACGGGGCAGTTCTTCTTCGCCGTCTCGGCCTGCTCCTGAAAAGTTTTCTCGTCGATGTTCGGGACTTCGGCGTCGGTATGCAGTTCGATTTTGCTGATCTTGAAACCCGCGTCGGTTTTGGTCAAATGAACTTTGGCCTCGGTGGCCACGCGCTTCGGCGTGAATCCGGCGCGGCCCAGACCCGCCGCCAGGGCCATTGAAAAGCAACCTGCGTGGGCCGCTCCAATCAGTTCTTCGGGGTTGGTCCCGACGCCGTCTTCAAAGCGCGATGAAAAAGAATACTGACCTTCAAAAGCTCCGCTGCCGAGCTTCATCTTACCCTTGCCCTGCTGCAAACTTCCTTCCCAAACTGCGTTGGCGGTGCGTGCTGGCATAATTCCTCCTGGTATTAATGCGGATATTTCAATAGCGGGGAGTGAACGGCCACTAGCTTACGAAACGATCCGTGGCGGCGCAAGCCGATAATTATCTGTTCGCAGCTATAGCTATGAGGAAACAATCTTCGTGAATCTTTGTGTGGCTTCGTGGATGAATCTTTGTAGCGGCATTGTTTCAATCCCAATTGTTGTCATCCTGCTTCGGTTTTGGGAAGAGGTGATCCCAAAAGCGGACAGATTACCACCTCTCTTTATCATCCGCTTCATCTCAAATCGCGTCATTCAAGGGCTTAGACGATCAGCCAAAAGTGGCACGCCGCTTGGTTAGGCAATCCTGCCTGCACATTTTTGCGCGAACAGGGATAGGTCTTAGAGGTCCTATAAGACCTATAGGTCCTATTCAGGAAGAATATATGCAAATACTATGGCAAGACATACGTTACGGCGCGCGAATGCTCGCGAAGAAACCGGCATTCACCCTGGTGGCGATTCTCACGCTGGCGCTCGGCGTCGGAGCGAACACTGCGATCTTTACGGTAATCAATGCAGTGTTGTTGCGCCCATTGCCATATGGGGATGCGGAGCGACTCGTGGTCGTCGACACGACAATGCGCCGCGAGACGGTCGAAGTTCGCAGCACGTCTTACCCAGACTTTGTCGATTGGCGTGATCAGAACACAGTCTTCGAGCGGATTGCGGCCTATGCGGAGACTTCCTTCACTTTGACCGGCGGGGCCGAACCGGCGCGTGTGGATGGCGAACTGGCGTCGGCTGATTATTTCCCACTACTCCACGCGCGCGCGGCGATGGGGCGAACTTTCCTTCCTGAAGAGGATCGCGCGCCGGACACACATCGTGTTGCGCTGATAGGCTATGGTTTATGGCAGCGGCGCTTCGGAGGGAATTCCGCGATCCTCGGCCAAACGATTCAACTGAACGACGGCAATTACACCGTGGTCGGGGTCATGCCGGAAGGTTTTCGCGGCCTCTCGGATGAAGCGGAGATCTGGCTGCCGATGATGATGGTCTCTTCAGTCAGGCCGGTGAGCCAATTGCGGCAGCGGGGGCAGCGCTGGCTTTCAACCGTCGCGCGCCTCAAACCGGACGTCACTTTGGCCAATGCCCGGACCGAGATGGACGCGATTATGCGGCGGGCGGAGCAAGCCTATCCGGATTCGAACAGGAGTCGCGGCGCGCTCGTGACGGCGCTTCACGAACGCTTCTTCGGCGATCTTCAATCGACGTTGTGGATTCTACTAGGCGCCGTGGGATGCGTCCTGCTCGTGGCCTGCGCGAACGTCGCCAATCTGCAATTGCAGCGAGCCGCCGGACGCGCTTCGGAGATGGCCATACGGCAGGCGCTCGGCGCGACTCGGCGAAGGCTGATTCGGCAGTTGCTGACTGAGAGCCTGCTGCTGGCGCTTATCGGAGGCGCGCTGGGAGTATGGCTCGCTTCGTGGAGCGTGGATCTCCTGATCAGTCTCAGCCCAATAACGTTTCCCAGTTTCGTAAAGCCTTCGATTGACGGGCGAGCGCTGGGTTTCAGCCTGTTGATTTCCATGCTGACCGGATCGATGTCCGGGCTGGCGCCGGCGCTGCAAGCCGCGAGACCGGCGCTGAATGAAACGCTCAAAGCCGGCAGACGCAGCGCGTCTGCCGGCCTGGGAAGTTCCCGCCTGCTCGGCTCGCTGGTCGTCGCTGAAATCGCGCTGGCGTTGACGCTGCTCATCGGCGCGGGGTTGATGATCCGCAGTCTGCAGCGATTACAGGATGTTGATCCGGGATTCGACGCCGAGTCCCTGGTGACGATGCGGGTCGGCCTGCCTTCGCAGCGATACCCGCAGGATCGAATAATCGCTTTCAGCCGGATATTGCGCGAGCGCCTGCAGCCATTGCCGGGAGCGCAATCGGTCGCCATGGCTTCCGATCTGCCTCTGAGCGGCCGGGTGAGCGCGGGGCCGATTGAATTGGAAGGGCGGCAGGACACGCCGGCCGGCGGCGAATTCAGAATGTACCGCCATCGCGTGACTCCGGGGTTCTTCTCGACGCTGGGCGTTCCATTCGTCAAAGGCCGCGATTTTACCGACGGCGATAACGCGCAGGCGCCGGGCGTCGTCATCATCAGCGAATCGATGGCGCGTCGTTATTGGCCAAATGAAGATCCCATCGGCAAGCGGTTGAGAGATTCGGGCCCCTGGCTGTCAATCGTCGGCGTGGTCGCGGATGTCAAATATCGCGGCCTGCCGCATAATCCGGACGCTGACCCTGATGTTTACTTCCCATTGCCGCAAAGGCCCGACGGGAATTTATTCCTGGCGATTCGCGCCGATGGCGATCCGAACGGCCTGGTCGGGGCCGTTCGCGGCGTCCTGCGAGAACTCGATTCTGACCTGCCCGCCTACAACGTCATGACGATGTCGGAACGGATCGCCGATCAAACGACGCGATCACTGTTCAGCGCCTGGCTTCTCAGTGTTTTCGGCGCGCTCGCCCTGATCCTCGCGGCGGTCGGAATCTACAGCGTCATGGCTTATGCGGTGGAACAGCGGTCGCGCGAGATAGGCGTCCGCATAGCCCTGGGCGCGCGAGCCGCCGACGTGTTGAAGATGGTCGTAGGGCAGGGAATGAGGCTGGCGCTCGCGGGAGTGGCGCTGGGATTGGGCGCATCCCTGGCGTTAACGCAATTGATGAAGCGACTCCTCTTCGGCGTGACGGCGGCCGACCCGCTGACCTATGGCGCTCTCGCCCTGTTGTTAACGCTGGTCGCGTTATTGGCCTGCTGGATTCCGGCGCGGCGTGCGACGAAAGTAGACCCGATGGTCGCGTTGAGATGTGAATGAACGCGCCAAATCTTCAAACCCGGCAGGGAAGTACAGGCGGCGGTTGTGGACTTTTTAAAGGGGCGGGGCGTGAGCTGGCGCAAGATCGCGCCGCCACGCTCCCGTTTCATGACGCCGGATGAGTTGAAGGCAAGATGAATATCAGAAACGAAAGGAAAGTTATGTACAGACGTGATTTCTTAATTTCTACATTCGCCTGCGCCGTTGGATTCTCCTCGGCTTCCGCCGTCTTCGGACAGAAGAAAACCATCGAGCCTGACCTGGTTGCGCTTGTCGAAGGCAAAGGCTTGAAAGTCTTCAACCGCAGCCTGAGCGTCCTCAACGACAGGAAAGGGATTCATCTGAGCGAAAACCCCGGCGACGGCGTCGCATACCTGGAAGGGGTTGAGTTTGCGAACGGCGTCATCGAAGTTGACATCAGGGGCAAAGACGTTCAACAGCAGAGTTTCGTCGGCGTCGTCTTTCATGGAGTGGATGAAAAGACCTATGACGCGGTCTATTTCCGCCCGTTCAATTTCAAGGCTGAAGACCCGGCCAGACGCATTCGCGCCGTCCAATACATTTCTCATCCGACTTACACCTGGAACAAGTTGCGAACTGAACAGCCGGGGAAGTACGAGAAGGCCGTCAATCCTGTCCCCGACCCAAACGACTGGTTTCACGCGCGCATCGTCGTAGCGAGTCCGAAAGTGAGCGTCTTCATCAATGACGCGAAAGAACCATCCCTGGTGGTCGACCAGTTGAGCGACCGCAAAAAGGGACTGGCCGGCCTATGGGTAGGGAATACTGCGGGCGGGGATTTCGCCAACTTCAAAATAATTCCGGCCTGATGCCGGCGCGGCGGGCGACGAAGGTTGATCCGATAGTGGCTCCCCGATGCGAATGATTTCAAATAATAATAACTGGCAAGTTCACAGTGGAAGCCATTGCAATATATTGACCCATTCTTCGGCTTCAGACGCTTCCCATGTGGTCAAAAGCTCTTCGACAGCAAGACTGATGGGAAGATCCTGCGCGAGGATAAATACGCCCGGACTGTATTTGGATATCACAAATGCTGCGAAATGTTCCGGCATTGTGTTGCAATCGTGCGTGACCAGAATACGGCCTTCTTTGGCGGCTAATGCTAGAACGTCTGGATCTGGCAGGCCGCGGAGTTTAGCCTCATCAGCTGATTGAAAATCAATGGCCGGTTGGCGGCGGCGAAGCGCTTTGATGATTGTGTTGCTGAAGTCAGCGTCCGCCTGAAACTTAATCTTCATTGTGATATCAGTTCAGGCTCGGTTTCCGTAGTGACCTGTCGTTGTTTCGCGGCCATAAGTCTGGCATAGAGTTGCGGGTGGTTCTTACGCAACTCTTCGACGCTTTTACGCCGCATCTCTTCGAACTCGGTCTTCTTCTCGCGCAAATATTCGTCAATCGTTTCACGATTCGATAAATAGTACGCGATCGCGCCATAAACTTCTTCGAGCGTCAGAACTGGAAAATTGTCAGCGATCGTCTCCGGCGATTGTCCTTCCAACCAAGCATACACGATCGAATCGAGTGAGACGCGCGAATCAGCAATCTGGTATGCGCTATTGACTTGGATAACATATGCTTTATTCATGATTCCACCCTGTGCGCTTTTCGCCCATCCGGAGCGCAAGCGTACGCGCCGTTCGGGGCAAGTATGACGCTAACGCCATGATATCTTGATCGCTTTATGGGAGCAACGCTGGGCGCTGCCCTCCAAGATAGAGACTTGTACATTCCCCCACGTAGTACAGGTTGGCGGGAATGGGGCCATGAGGTTCTCTTTTTTCCCGTTTCGTTCTGGCATCCGACAGCTTGGGCAACAGCTTTGGTCGCCACGACCGCAGTCATCCCGCTTCAGTTTTGGGAAAAGGAGATCCCAAAAGCGGACAGATTATTGCCTCACTTAATCATCCGCTTCATCTCAAATCCAGTCATTCAAGGGCTTAGACGATCAGCCAAAAGTGGCACGCCGCTTGGTTAGGCAATCTCGCTTACATATTTTTGCGCGAACCTGAATAGGACTTATAGGTCCTATAGGTCCTATAGGCCTCATTTATGAGGATTACATGCAAACATTATGGCAGGATTTGCGCTACGGCGCGCGGACATTATTGAAGAACCCTGGCTTCAGTTTGATAGCCGTTCTTACGCTGGGCCTGGGGATCGGCGCGAACACGGCGATTTTCAGCGTCGTCAACGGCGTATTGCTTCGGCCGCTTCCTTACCACGAGCCTGAGCGGATCGTGACGCTCTTGAACTATGGGCGAGGGCCGGTCTCGCCCGCGAACTTTCTGGATTTTCGCTCGGACAGCCAGAGCTTCGCGCAAATGGCGGCGGCGGAAGCCTGGGGCGGTTCGCTCGCGGGCGCCGACAGGGCGGAATCGATCAGCGGTCTGCGGATGGGCGAAGGACTTTTTGCGATGCTCGGCGAGCGACCGTTGTTAGGGCGGACGCTGCAATCCGAAGACTATCAACCGGGCAAGGATCACGTGGTGACGCTGAGCCACAAACTCTGGCAGCGGGCCTTCGGCGGCGACCCGAATATCGTCGGACGAAATATTACCCTGAGCGGAGAAAGTTACACTGTGGTCGGCGTAATGCCGCCGCAGTTTCAATTTCCACCCTTCTGGTCCACGCGTGCTGAGATGTGGGCGCCGCTGGATTTGCGTTCGCGCGCGACCGCCCGCGGAGGAAATTCATTGCGCGTCTTTGCGCGGCTCAAACCGGGCGTGACGTTGCAGCAGGCACAGGCCGAGGTAAACGCGGTGAACGGGCGACTCATCCGGGCTTATCCGGAAGCCAACGCCGGCCTCAACATACGGGTAGACCCGTTGAATGAGAAAGTAGTCGGCAATGTTCGCCCGGCGCTGCTGGTCTTATCAGGGGCCGTCGGATTCGTATTATTGATAGCCTGCGTGAATGTGGCCTGCTTGCTGTTGGCCCGCGCGGCGATGCGAACCTCAGAGATGGCGGTGCGCCTGGCGTTGGGGGCCGGCCGTTGGCGCATCGTCAGGCAACTACTGACCGAGAGCCTGTTGCTCTCGCTCGGCGGCGCGGCCGTCGGAATCCTGCTGGCCGTGTGGGGCGTGGATTGGCTGACTACACTGCTGGCGGGAAACAGCAACAGTTTCAGCGTCCGCCTGCCTCGCCTGAGCGAGATCAAAATTGACGCGATGGCGCTCGGCTTCACGCTCGCGGTTTCATTGTTTACCAGTCTGCTCTTCGGTCTTGTCCCCTCGCTCGCCGCGTCAAAACCGGATTTGAACCAGGCGCTCAAAGAGAACGCGCGGGGAGCGGCCGGCGGACGCCGCCGCTTGCGCGAAACGCTGGTCGTCATCGAACTCGCGCTGGCGCTGGTGATGTTGATCGGCGCGGGACTGCTGATGAACAGCTTTTTGAAGCTCCAGGCGGTTGATCCTGGATTCAATCCACGCAACGCGCTGTCGATGACTGTTTCGCTGGCCGGCGCGTCGCAATACGTCGGGCCGGCGCGCGAGGCGTTCTATAAGCAATTGACGGATCGGCTCACCTCGACGCCGGGAGTCGAGTCGGCGAGCGCGATCAATCATCTGCCGCTGGCCGGCGACATTTGGACGAGATCTCTGACGATTGAAGGTCGTCCGCTGCCGCCGCCGGGACAGGGTATTGAAGTCGCCTTCCGAGTCAGTCGCCCTGGTTATTTTCATACGATGGGCATTCCGCTACGGGCGGGGCGCGATTTCACCGAACGTGACACGCCGGACGCGCCCGGCGTAATTATCCTCAACGAAACGCTCGCCCGGCGTCATTGGCCCGGGGAAGACCCTGTCGGCAAACGCGTCACGCTCGACGACCCGCGCGATAATTCACGGGCCCCGCAATGGCTCACCGTGGCCGGCGTGGTCAGGGACGTCAAGCAGGAAAGTTGGACTGACGCGCCGATGAACGAAATCTATCTGCCCTTCCAACAAAGCCGGGGTTTTTACTCGGAAACCGCCAGACAGTACACATCCATGACGCTGGTCATCCGCACGACCGTCGAGCCGCAAAGCCTGGGCAGGATTGCGGAAGACACGGTCAGGTCGCTAGACCGCAACCTGCCGGTCTCCAGCGTCGTGACAATGGAGCAGGTGATCGCCGATACGCTCTGGCAGCAGCGTTTCAATTTGCAGTTGATCGGAATATTCGCGGCGCTTGCGATGGCGCTGGCCGCCATTGGGCTTTACGGCGTGATGTCCTATTCCGTCGCTCAACGCGCGCGCGAGGTCGGATTGCGGATGGCGATGGGCGCCGATCGTCTGGACGTGTTGAAGCTGGTAGTAGGGCAGGGAATGAAACTGGCGCTCGCGGGCGTGGCGCTGGGTCTGCTGGCCTCAGTGGCGTTGACTCGTCTGATGGAGAAATTGCTGTTCGATGTGAGCGCGACGGATTTTTCGACGTTTGCGGCGATCGCGATCCTGCTGACGCTGGTCGCGCTCCTGGCCTGCCTGATTCCCGCGCGGCGGGCGACGAAAGTCGATCCGATGATCGCTTTACGGCTCCAATAATAATAGGGCTTATAGGGCTTATAGGCCCTATAAGCCCTTTTCATGACGATTCTGAAAAAGAACAAGGAGGAATTTATGCGAAGCAAACTTTTCCAGGTCGCGTTTCTGACCGTCGTTTTGGCATTGATGGTTCCGTCGGTTCTGTTGGCTGCTGATACTACGGTCGCCGGCGGACGGGAGAGCGGCTCGGACGCTAAAAAATACGTCGGCGTGTGGGATGGTTCCTACACTACTCAGAATGATGAAACGAACAAACTCTCCCTCTCTCTGAAGAAGGATGAGAAAGGGCTGTGGAGTGGCGCGGCGAAATGGCTCAGTTCAGGCGGAGAGCAAGCGGCCGATTTCAAATCACTGCAGATTGCGGACGGAAAGCTGAAAGCAATAATCGATAGGCAGGATAGCCCATTTGAAATCACGATCGAAGGGCAATTTCAGGGAGATAGACTTGAAGGGACATATGCTATTTCCCCTAAAGGCTCGACGGAAGTTGCCGAAAAGGGAACCTTGAAGGTCGCGAAGAGCGTGGCGCCTAAGACTGGCCAGTAGAAGATTCTGGTCATGGCTGGATTCCAGGGAAACGAAGCGCGAAGATTTCTTCTATTCTTCCTTCGTGCTCTTCGTTTCTTCGTGGTTATTTTTTTGAGGAGATATGAGCATGAAGAAAACAAGCTGGCTATTCCTGATCGTCTTACTGGCGATCCTCGTCATTGCGCCGCTGAAGTTTGCGGCCGGCGCCCAGAACAGGGAGTTCAGAAAGACCGTCGAATTTGTGCCGGGCGGTGATTTGAGGTTCAACACCGACAAAGGCAGCGTGCGACTGACCGCCTGGGATCAGGGCCGGGTCGAAATTTACGCCCGGATCGAAGCGCCGGAGGACGTGGACGCCGATTATGGCCGGCGCGCCGTCGAGGCGGCCCGCATTGAAGTGTCAGGCGACGCGCGCTCGCTCGCTATCCGCTCCAATTTCGATGATGTGCCGTACAAGGATGGCGAAGGCCATTCGCGGACTTTGCCTGACATTCATTATGAAATCCGCGCGCCGCGCAACCTGAACCTCGATCTGGGCGCCGACCGGTGCAAAGTCGAAGCGCAGGGATTCGCGGGCAGAATCAGGATTGATACCGACAGGACTCCCGTCACGGCGAACGATCTGTCGGGTGAGATTCAGATCAGGATGGACAGGGGAAAAGCGACGGTCACTGGATTTCAGGGGAGGCTCGATCTTCACACGGATAGAACCGACAGCCAGCTCCAGGCCGTCCGCATCGAGGGCGATTCGCGGTTGAACATCGGGCGCGGCGAATGCGAGATGAGAATTCCCGACTCGCAGGGCCTGACTCTCAACTCGCGCCTCGGCCGTCGGGAGCGCCTCTTCAACGATTTCGGACTCACCGTGAACAGCTTCAACGATCGAAACAATATTGAAGGCGTGATCAACGGCGGAGGGCCGCGACTGACAATCGAGGGAGATCGCGGCGTCATTCGCTTGAAACGTTATTGATTCGACGGAGGGACGATGAGAAATGTATGGCAGGACCTGCGTTACGGCGCGCGAATGTTATTGAAGAGTCCGGGCTTCACGATGGTCGCCGTTTTCACGCTGGCTCTCGGCATTGGGGCGAACACGGCCATCTTCGGGTTGATGGATAAATTGATTATGAGGTCGTTGCCGGTGAAAGATCCGGCGCGGCTGGTTTTATTGCAATCGGAGTCTGTGAATCCTCGCCTGACCTTTTCGAATTTTTCGTGGACAGACTATAACGATTATCGCGCGCAAAACCGGGTGTTCACCGATATGACGGCTTTTTCGCAACAGCCTGTCAACCTGGGCAGCGGCGATCAGATGGAGCGGGTGCGCGCGGAAGTTGTCGCGGACAATTATTTCGGTATGCTGGGCGTTCAACCACTGCTGGGGCGCGCGTTCCTGCCCGAAGAGAACAGGGCGCCGGGCGCGAACCCAGTAGCGGTGATCAGTTACGGTTTATGGCGCAGTCGCTTCGGCGGCGACCCGAAAGTGATCGGTCAAACGGCGCTGCTGAACGATACGAACTATACGATCGTCGGCGTAACGCCGGCGAATTTCAATGGCATGAATGTTGAGTCACCGGCCGACGTATGGGTCCCGGCGATGATGATCGGTCATATCATGCAGCAGACGGCGGACTTTAAATGGACCAGTGACCGGGCATTCTGGTTGTTCAAACTGGCCGGACGACTCAGACCCGATGTGACTCAGGAATCGGCGCAGGCGGCGATGGATACGCTGGCGCTGCAGGTGCGGAATTCGTGGATGCCGGAAAGCGACCGCAAACTGCCATTCAATGAACGGCGGTTGCAGCTTGTGGCGGGCGGCAAGGGGTTGTCGAGTCTGCGGGGCAAGATCGGGGAGCAACTCGAACTGATATTCGCCGTTGTCGGGCTGATTTTATTGATAGCCTGCGCCAACGTAGCGAATCTCTTGCTGGCGCGGTCGGCTTCGCGCCGCAAAGAGATAGCGGTCCGGCTGGCGTTGGGCGCGGGGCGGGCCCGGCTGGCGCGGCAATTGTTGACGGAGAGCCTGTTGCTGTCGCTCCTCGGCGGCTGCGCGGGAGCGTTGTTTGCGCCCTGGCTGACCGATCTGGTCCTTGCTTATCAGAAAATTACGCAAACTGAAATAGACGTCCTCGGCTATTCGATGGATTGGCGGATCATAGCGTTCACATTTCTGGTGTCGTCGCTGACGGGCATGCTCTTCGGCCTGGTCCCCGCGCTGCAGGCTTCCAAACCCGATCTGATCCCTGCGCTCAAAGACGACGGCTCGTTGCGGCCGGATAGCGCGGGCTTCAAAGCGTCGCGGCGGACGTTGATCGTCGCGCAGGTAGCTTTATCGGTGGTTGTGCTCATCGGCGCGGGCTTGCTCTTGCGCACGCTGGGAAAACTTTTCGCGATCTCACTCGGATACAACCCCGACAACGTATTGGTCGCCCAACTCGAACTGCCGATGAGTAAGTATGACAGGGCGCGAGCCGAGGCGTTTTACCAGCAATTGATCGAACGGCTGAAAGCCCTGCCTGACGCGCAAAGCGTGGCCATGGCGAAGTCTACGCCGCTGAGCGGCTCCATAAACTTCAGCACATTCATTATCGAAGGGCAATCGGTAAAGCCGGAAGAAATGATGACAATCGACTTCAACACCGTCAGCGCGGGCTATCACGAATTAATGGGAATCCATTTGCTGCAAGGGCGCGGTTTCACCGAGCAGGATCAGAAAGGCTCGCCCCACGTGGCGATCGTGAATGAAGCTTTCGTGCGGAAGCATATTCCGGACGGGCAGGCGCTCGGCAAGCGCGTCACTCTCGAAATGGACAAGCCCGCGGTGGAGATCATCGGCGTCACGCGCAATATCAAATCCTTTCACCTGTTAAGCGAGGATCGCCCCCAGATCGATCTGGTCGCCGCGCAGCGTGGCCTTGGCAATCCGATGCGGGTGTTGGCGCGCGCGCGCGCGGATGTCGCGTCGTTGATCCCGGCGGTGCGCCGCGAAGTTCGTGGATTCGACCCCGCGCTGGCGTTTTTCAAGACAACGACGTTGAACGACGACCTGCGCGCATCGATTTCCGAGCAACGAATGGCTGCGGCGTTTATCAGCCTTTTTGGCTTGCTAGCGCTGGCGTTGACGGCGGTTGGCTTGTACGGCGTCATTTCCTACTCGGTCGAGCGCCGCGTCCGCGAAATCGGCATCCGCATGGCCCTCGGCGCGCAATCCGGCGACGTGCTGAAAATGGTTATGCGAGAAGGGGCGGCGCTGATCGCCGTCGGGTTGATGATCGGCCTGGCCGGCGCGTGGGCGGCCACAAGGCTGATCG
>DASUFM010000636.1:0-12037 GCA_036274535.1 Blastocatellia bacterium | reverse complement strand
AATCGATCGTGAGCAGGGAGATTTCGGGGGGGACGCGAAACCTGACCGGGAGGATGCTCGTGCCTACGCCGGTAGTGACGAACAGGTGTTTGGAGCCTTCGACGATGTGGCCTGCCGCGTAACGCTCGCCAAAATCCGAGGGGACAATCAGCCGGCCGATAATCGGAAATGAGACCTGGCCGCCGTGCGTGTGTCCTGCGATCGTCAGCGAAACTCTTGCGGGAATGGATGGGAAAATATCCGGGTTATGTGTGAACGCAATGATCGGCGCGCCGTCATTAACTTTAGCCAGCGCCGAGGCTATGTCAGGCTTGCCTTCCCATTTATCGCCTATTCCGGCCACCCAGATGATGGCGCCGCCGCGTTCAATCGTCGCAGCGTCATTTTCCAGCGTTCTTATACCCACGTTTTCGAGGGATCTCTTCACCCGCGGGCCATTATACCACCAATCATGATTTCCTAAAGTGGCGAAGACGCCGAAATCGGCTCGCAAACCCTTCAATTCCGCCGCCATGACCTCAGGCTCCATGAAACTCCCGCCTTTCACGCCCTGAATGACGAAATCCCCGGGCAGCAGAATCAGGTTCGGGCGCGCGGCGTTTGTCGTCTCGACGATCCGATGGATCTTCTCGATCGTGATGTAAGGCGATCCGGCGTGCAGGTCCGAGATGACGGCGATGCGCAAACCCTTCAGGCCGGCGGGACAGGAAGGCAATGTGATCCGCGTCTCTCTAAAGACCATCCGCGAAGGCTCGATCACAAAAGCCCATAAGGCGAGAAACGCCGACAGACAGAGCATCGTGATGAAGATGATCCTGACGCGCAAACGCCGTGGTTTATTCGCATGTTGAATCATAATCAGCGCAGCAGATCGTTGAGGTTGGTCAAAATGCGCGACTGACGATGTGGCGCGAGTTGTTTACTCGCGCTTCCTGGGCTGGAGATGGCGCGAGTTGTTTACTCGCGCCACACTATAGGGCGCCGCGCGCTCAAACCTGGCCGGCTTTCACCAGTTCACGTCTTCTCGCCCGCGTCTCCAGATATTCCCTGGCTTCCTTGTAGAGGCGTCTGCGCTCCTGCGGTTTGAAGATCGCGCCTTTGACTATCCGGTAGATCGGTTTCGCGCGGAAGTAGTATTCGTCGTAGAACCGGTGGACCCATCCGAGCATTTCCGCGGCCGAGAGGTGGGGGAAATTGGCCATCGGCAATTGCTGCCCCAGTTCATCGGACATTTCGTCTTTGAGAATCACGCCGTTGGCTCTGAACCAGTCATACATTTCGGTGCCGGGATAAGCGTGGGCGACCGAAACCTGCAGCGTTTCGGGGTCCATCTCCTTGGCGTATTCGATCGTCTCGCGGATCGTCTCGCGAGTTTCGCCCGGCAATCCGATAATGAAATCGGCATGGACCTTGATGCCGGCGCGCTTGCAGTCCTTGACGAATTGCAGCGAGCGTTTCGCCGAGATGCCCTTCTTGATGTTCTTCAGTCTTTGTTCGTTCCCGGATTCGAAGCCGACTATGAAGAGGCGGCATCCGGCGTCGCGCATCGTCTTGAGCGTCTCGTAATCCAGGTGGGCGCGCGAGGTGGAAGACCATTGGAATTTGAGCGGCTTGAAGGCCTTGCTCATCTCGATCATCCGCTTCGGGTTGAAGGTGAAGGTGTCGTCGTCGAAGAAAATCTCCTGCAGTCCTTCCGGCTTGAACGCGTCGAGCGCCCACTCGACTTCGTTTCGCACGTCTTCGACGGAACGCTGCCGCCACCTGTGGTCGTCGAAAGTCTGCGGCCACAAACAGAAAGTGCAGAGCGCGGGACATCCACGCGTCGAATAAAATGCAATGAACGGGTGGAGCAGGAACGGCACGTTGTAACGCGTGATGTCCATGTCGCGCCTGTAAATAGGCGTCGCCCACGGGAACTTGTCCAGGTCCTGGACCAGCGGCTCCGGGATGGTCGAAACCATCTTCTCATTACGCAGAAAACTCACGCCCGGGATTTTTTCCAGCGCTTCGCCGGAAGCGAATCGGGTCACGGCGTGGTCGAATTCCTTGTGCGTGACGAAATCGATGGCCTGTGAGGCGCGCAGCGCCTGTTCTGGATGCGTGGTGACCGGCGGGCCGACGAAAGCGATCTTCAGGTCGGGCCTGAGTTCTTTCATTCGCTCGGCGAGTCGCACGTCATTTTTGAACCCGACATGTGAAGTGAAGAGGACGACGAATTCGTAATCTTTAGCGATCTGCGCGGTTTCTTCCGGGCTGATGTGGTGCGGCGGAGCGTCCAGCAATCTGGATTCGCCGCCGAGATCGCGGATCATCGCCGCCGGATAGGCCAGCCAGACGGGATACCAGTAGCTTTCAATCTCGCGCGTCGCGGGCCATCGGGAACTTGCGCCGCCGTCAAATTTCTCGAACGACGGCGGATTGAGCAAAAGTGTCTTCATCAAGGCGGATTACTCTCCCATGAAAAATCCCAGTGAGGATATAGGATTTACAGGACCTGTAATTCCTGTAAGTCCTATATCCTCACTGGGGCAATTTAAGAAGTGACGGCGTCATTATCACCAATCGGCGAGATTTCGCAAATCGGGGAAGAGACCCCAAATTGAATTGGTCTATGTATCTTGTTATCCTTCCACTTCGAAGCCCCGATTAATTATGAGCATTCAAGCAGAGACCTTGAACCCTGAAGCGTCGCAAAGGCCGCCGCGAAGTGTGGCCGAGGCGTTCGCTTATTGCGAGCGCCTGGCCCGAACGCATTACGAGAATTTCCCGGTAGGCTCGCTTCTCATACCCGGAGACCGCCGCAAACACGTCTATAGCGTTTACGCTTTCGCCCGAATCGCGGATGACTTCGCCGATGAAGGTTATGAAAACGGCGAATTGACTGAGGCGGCGCGGTTGGCGGCGCTCGATGACTGGGAGCGACAGCTCGAAGATTGCTATCAGGGCAGGGCCGGCCACCCGGTCTTCGTCGCGCTGGCCGAAACGGCGCGAGAATTGCGGCTGCCCGTCCAACTCTTCAGAGGGCTGCTATCGGCCTTCAAACAGGACGTGGTCAAGCGGCGCTATGCGGATTTCGACGAGGTCCTCGATTATTGTTCGCGCTCCGCGAATCCGGTCGGCCGCCTTGTTCTGCTTCTGTTCGGTTACCGCGAGGAGCGCCTGAACGAACTTTCGGATCACATCTGCACGGCGCTGCAACTCGCGAATTTTTGGCAGGATGTGGAAGTTGACATACGTAAGGATCGAGTCTACCTGCCCCAAAATGAAATGGACCGATTCGGAGTCACAGACGATGATCTGCGAGAGAAACGATTCAGCGGAGGTTACGCCGCTCTGCTCAAGTTTCAGGTCGAACGAACCTGGGAACTGTTCAATCGCGGAAAACCGTTGCCGAGCCTGGTCAGTGGGCGGCTGGCGTTCGAGTTGAGACTTACCTGGCTGGGCGGAACACGCATTCTAGAGCGCATCGAAGAAATGGGATACGACACTCTGAACGCGCGGCCCAGGATTTCGACCGGTGACAAGATCGCCCTGCTTGTAAAGGCATTATGGATACAAATGAATTGCCACAGAGACACAGAGACGCAGAGATGATGAAGAGAAAAATGGCGCGTTTATCGATCTTTATTGTTTTGTCTCTGTGTCTCTGTGTCTCTGCGGCAAATCCTTTTGGTTGTTAAGCATGAAAGCAATTCAAGCGAGAGACATACATTTCACCCCCTGGCATTTGCGCGAGCGCACGCGGAATCTGCGCCGCGAACTGGCGAAGACCGTCCAGTCGAATTTCTTCTATTCTTTTCTCTTTCTGCCGAAGCCGAAGCGGGACGCGATCATTGACGTGTACGCATTCTGTCGCGCGATTGACGACATTGTCGATGACATTGTGGAAAAGTCCAATGGCGTGGGCGGCGCCGGCGCGCCGGGCGCGTATGCCGAGGCGCGTCGCGAACTGGACAGATGGCGTGAAGAGCTTAACCGCCTCTACGCCGGCGCTCCGACCATGCCCATTGCGGTTAAACTTCGGCGCGTGCTCGAACGCTTCCCGATGCCGCAGGAGTATTTCGAGGAGATGATCAACGGCTGCGAGATGGACCTGCTGCGCAACCGCTATGAGACATTCGACGAACTTCATCAATATTGCTACCGCGTCGCCTCGGTCACCGGCCTGATGTGCATAGAGATCTTCACCTATCGCTCGCCTGGCGCGAAAGATTACGCCGTCAACCTCGGAATCGCCCTGCAACTGACCAACATCCTGCGCGATCTGAAAGAGGACGCCGCGCGCGGGCGCGTCTATCTGCCGCAGGAGGACCTGCGAAGATTCGGGTATTCGGAGGACGACCTGGCGAGCGGAAAGATAAACGACAATTTTCGCGAAATGATGATCTTCGAATGTGAACGCGCGCGCGGCTATTATCGGCTCGCCGCCGATCAAATGCCGGAAGAGGACCGGCCGACGATGACCGCCGCAGTAACGATGGGTAAAATCTATTACCGCCTGCTCGAACAGATAGAACAACTCGATTACGACGTCTTCAATAATCGAATCAGATTACACAGACCGGAACGCTTCCTCATCGCGTTCAGCGAATGGGCGAAAGCCTCGGGAAGAGGAGACGGGGAGACAAGGGGACAAGGGGATAAGGGGAGAGGGAGCTATGGGGAGTGAATGGTGAGAATATGAGTTCTGGAATCAATAGCCCCTTCCCCTTGTCTCCCTCTCCCCTTGTCTTGATTCTAGGGGGCGGCTTCGCCGGCCTCGCCGCGGCCGTCGATCTGGCTGAGGCCGGGAGGCGAGTTTTATTGCTCGAACGCCGTTCGTTCCTGGGCGGGCGGGCCTATTCGTTCGCGGATAAGATTACCGGCGACACGATTGATAACGGCCAGCATTTGATGATGGGCTGTTATCACCGGACTCTGCGATTTTTGGAAAAGATCGGCTCCCTCGACAAAATCAAATTCCAGCCCGACCCGCAGGTGGATTTTCTTCAGGAAGAAGCCGACGGCTCGGTGACCCGCGCGAGTTTCAAATGTCCTCCACTGCCCGCGCCTCTGCACCTGCTTGGCGGATTGGCGAGGCTGAAGACCATAGGCTGGGGCGACCGTCTGCGAGCCCTGGGCGTGGGATTGGCAGTCCGCCAGGCCGCTCGCCGGGCCGGTGGCCAGGCCGGTGGCCAGGCCGGTGGCATGCTGAATGGCGACAGTGACAGACTTGCTGAGATCACCGTTCGAGAATGGCTCGACAGTCTGGGCCAATCAGAACGTATTCAGCGCCGGTTCTGGAGGCCGATGGCGCTGGCCACCCTGAATGAAGCGCCTGATGTCGCCTCCGCCGATATGTTCGCGCGAGTCATCGAACTGGGGTTCATGCGTGCGAAAAGCGATTCGGCGATGGTCATTTCGAGAGTGGGATTGAGCGATCTTTACACGCGACAGGCGCAGAGTTTCATCGAAGACCGAGGCGGCGAGGTTAGATTGAACGCCGACGTCTCACGAATCGATTTTGAAGATAATGTGGCTGCCGGCGTGACGCTGCGGAGCGGGGAACGGATCGAGGCCGATGCGGTCATCAGCGCCGTCCCCTATTTCGCGTTGAAGCGTATGATGCCGGCCGAATTCGCCGCCGCCCATTTCCCCTGTCTCGACCGCCTCAAATCGGCGCCGATAGTTTCGATAAACCTCTGGTACGACGAGCCGATCACGGACCTGGAATTCGCGGGCCTGCTGGATTCGCCCATCGAATGGGTCTTCAACAAAAACTCTATCAATCAGGACGGCTCGGCCAATGGCCGCCAACACCTGGCCTTGGTCATCAGCGCGGCGCATGAAGCCGCGAGCAAGCCTAAGGAGGAATTGATTGCGCTGGCCGAAGCCGAGATCAAGCGGTTCTTCCCTGAGGCCCGCAAGCTTTGCCCATTCCACGCCTTTGTCGTCAGAGAACATGACGCCACAATATCCCATCCGGTCGGAACGGCCAGACTGCGCCCTTCGAGCCGAACCCGATTCGACAATTTCTTCCTCGCAGGCGATTGGACTGCCACTGGATTGCCCGCCACAATCGAAGGCGCCGTCCAGAGCGGGCAGGATTGCGCGCGAATGGTCCTGGAAGGATCAGGGATTGCGGATTGCGGATTGCGGATTGCGGATTGCGGATTGATTGCGGATTGATAGTCGGCGCCTAATCTCGCATAAGATGCGGCTCTGTAAAAGCAAAGTTCCCGGAATCAATAAATCCGCAATCCGCAATCCGCAATCGAAGAATCCGCAATCCCTACTCCCTTGTCATTCTTCAAAACATTTTGGCACAATGGTATACCGAACTCTAATTTCCTAAATCACATATCATCGCCGCATCGTATATATATAATGGAAAAACAATATTATTCGACGGGTACGAAATGGGAGCCGATAGTCGGTTATTCGCGGGCGCTTCGCGCAGGCAATCTGGTTTATGTCACGGGAACTACCGCGACCGATGAGCGCGGCGAGATCGTGGCCGTCGGGGACGCTTACGGGCAGACGGTTCAGGTAATCCGGAATATCGAACGCGCGCTCGCCGCTCTGGGAGCGAGTTTGAAGGACGTTGTGAGGACGCGGATGTTTGTCACCGACATCTCCAGGTGGGAAGAGTAT
This sequence comes from Blastocatellia bacterium, assembly GCA_036274535.1. Classification (GTDB taxonomy): domain Bacteria; phylum Acidobacteriota; class Blastocatellia; order RBC074; family RBC074; genus JAJVID01. The sequence continues at coordinate 5,404 of DASUFM010000636.1, read as the reverse complement.
GGCCGCGCTCACGGCGAATTTTTCGGAGAGATAAAGCCTTGCACGACCATGGTTGAAGTGCGGCGCCTGATCGACGACCGCATGCTCATCGAAATAGAAGCTGACGCTGTTCTTGCGGCGCATTAGCCCCCCTTTGACCTTTGGCCCATTAGCCCCCTGTGTGTTGAAAAGCCTTGGAGGTAGGCGCATATATGCGTATCAAATGGAAATTTGACGTGCCATTCAGGCCCCCCGTTTATGCCGTGGGCGAAGATGGCAGCGTGGCTGAAGATGACGGCAATCCATTTACCACTCGCAGTTCTTACTGGAAAGGCATTGTCTGGCTGTTGATCGCTCTCGGCGCGCAATCCGCCGCCAGTTTGATGTCGGAGGAAGTCGAATCCTATTATAGTCAATTCCTGTTCTATTACACCGTCCGGACGCTTTCGATGGTGAACAAATATCTGAAGAGCGTTTCTTTTGGCGAGATATTCTTTACGCTGTTGGTCGTCTGGTTCATCTCGTGGTCGGTGTGGTATCTGCGCAGATCGTACCGTCGTGAAACGAAATTCTACAACGTCTTGAAGGTTTTCTTCCTTCAGATACTCTGGTTGGGAAGCCTTCTGGTTCCGATCTTTCTGGCCTTTTGGGGATTGAATTACCAGCGAACGCCGCTGGCCGATACCCTGGGCTACGAACGCATCCCGACGCACGTCGGAGATCTTGGAACGATCGGGTTGCAGATCGTCAACGGCGTCAACAGCAGTTACGATCTGGCGAGAGGGTCGAGCGAACGCCCGAATCCGCCGTCGCGCGAGACGCTTTATAATTTGATCGAGAAGGGGTTTCAGAATGAAGGGCTGATCGGCGAGGCGGCCAAGGGCGTATTCAGCGATCCGAAGCCGCTTGCCTTATCGCGCCTGGCCAGTTGGGGCGGCGTCACGGGATTCTATATTCCCTTCACGGGCGAAGTGACTTACAACCCGGACATTCCACCGGTCGAACTGCCGATGGTCATCGCGCACCACAAGGCGCATCAGCGGGGATACGCCAGAGAAGACGAGGCGAGTTTTATCGGCTACATGGTTTGCATTCATTCCAGCGATCCTTACATACGTTATTCCGGCTATGTGTACGGTCTGAAAGTTCTGGACACATTGCAGAAAGGGAATGTGGATCGATTCAGCGATATCGCGGACGGCCCGAGGGCCGACCTGGCCGCGCGCGCGCAATTCTGGGAGAGGGCGCAGGTCCCCACGCTGGCCGCCGTGTCGCGCCGCATTTTCAGCGCCTACCTGGGAGCCAATCGCGTTTCCGGCGGCGTCAAAAATATGGAAGAGGACGTGCCGCTGATCATCAGCTATTACCTGAAAAACGCGCAGCGCGAGCCGTCTAGCGCCGCGGGCGGCGCCGACTCCTTCGATGGAGATGGCGTGGATCAGATGCCGAGCGCAGACGCCGTCCCGTCGACTGAATCGACGGCGCCCCCCGCCACGGCGAAGCCGCCGAGTACGTTATAAACATATCTATGAGCACAGCGCAATCAGTCGTTAAACTCGGCGCGCAATCACGCGTCGCCGGCTCCATTCATCGCGCCCAGGCGTACCTCTCGGCGCAGCAGAACCTCGATGGATATTGGTGGGCGGAACTCGAAGCGAACGTCACGCTGACCGCCGAATACATCATGCTGCATCGCATCCTGATCGCCGCCGATCCGGGAAACAAATCCAGCAACGGCAGGGATCGCGAGGAACAGATTCAGCAGATGGCCCGCTACCTACTGCGCGAACAGCGCGCGCATGGCGGCTGGGAGTTGTTTTACGGCGACGGCGGAGAGATCAGCACGACGATCGAAGCTTATTTTGCGCTGAAACTCGCGGGCTATTCGGCGGATGACGGGCCGATGAAGCGGGCGCGCGACTTCATTCTCGAACGCGGCGGATTGACCAGGGCGCGCGTCTTCACGAAGCTGCACCTGGCGCTGTTCGGCGCCTATCCGTGGGAAGGCGTCCCGACATTGCCGCCATGGTTCATGTTCCTGCCGAAATGGTTCCCGCTGAATATCTACACGATGGCCAGCTGGGCGCGATCCTCGACCGTGCCGCTGCTGGTCGTGATAGATAAAAGGCCTGTTTACGACCTGGGCGTTTACGCCGATGAGCTCTTCGTCGCCAGCGCGGGCGGCGCTGCCAGCGTTGCCCCTGCTGAAGGATTGCGCGACAAGGCGGACACCGGCTTGAAGAACAACGACGGCACGATGATCGGCGCCTTTTTCCTGGCCGCCGACCGGATGCTCAAACGGTTTGACAGGATCGGTCTTGTTCCTTTGCGCCGGAAGGGGATCGAGGCGGCCGAGCGCTGGGTGATCGAACGCCAGGACGGGCCTGGGGATTGGGCGGGCATTGTTCCCGCGATGCTCAACTCGATTCTGATGTTTCATGCTCTCGGCTATTCGGTGAAGCATCCCTACATCAAACGCGGCCTGGACGCGCTCGACCGCTTCTGCATCGAGGAGGGCGCGATGGCCGGCTCCGAACTGCCGCAATACCTGCGATTGCAACCATGCATCTCGCCCACCTGGGACACGGCCCTGGGATTGACCTCTCTGCTCGATTCGGGGATGTCGCCCGCCGACTCGCGCGTTCGGCGCGGCGGCGATTGGCTGCTGACGCAACAGATTTTCCGCTACGGCGATTGGGCCGTCTTCAACCGCAAAGGCAAACCCGCGGGCTGGGCCTTCGAGTTCTACAACGATTATTACCCCGACGTAGACGACACCGCGGCGGTGATCCTGGCGCTGCTGGCGATGGAACTCGATGACGACGAGTACAAACTCGAAGCCTGTCGCGCGGCCACTGAATGGGTAATGACGATGCAATGCAAATCGGGCGGGTGGGCGGCCTTCGACGTGGACAACACCCGCGATTTGTGGAACCAGATGCCTTACGGCGATCTGAAGGCGATGATCGATCCGCCGACCGCCGATCTGACCGGGCGAGTGCTGGAGATGCTGGGCCATTGGCGCAGGCTCGGCGAAAAGCATTACACCGACGATCAGGTCAGACGCGCTATCGATTTTCTGTTGAGTTTGCAGGAATCCGACGGCTCGTGGTGGGGACGATGGGGAGTTAATTACATCTACGGCACGTATCTGGCGCTGGTCGGACTGCGCTCTATCGCGCCCTACGTCAACTTCGACATGGAATGCGATCAGGTAAAACAAGCCTCGGCGTGGCTGCGCAGCGTTCAGAACAGCGACGGCGGCTGGGGCGAAACTTGCCGGTCGTACAAGAAACCGGAAGAGCGCGGCCGCGGGCCGAGCACGCCGTCACAAACCGCATGGGCATTGATAGGATTGATGGCCGCCGGCGATTACGACACTGACAATGTGAAGATGGGCGTTGAATATCTGATCAAACAACAAAACGCCGACGGCAGTTGGCCTGAACCCGAATTCACCGGCACCGGATTCCCCGGGCACTTTTATATCAATTATCATCAATATCGGAACCAGTTTCCTTTGACGGCATTGGGGCGATATTTCTCGGAGATTTCGAAAACGCGGAACATGCGGAAATAGCGGAACGCGCGGAACAAAGACGGAAACATTCCGTGTGTTCCGGTCATTCCGCGTATTCCGCGTTCTTCCTCACGACAAAGTGAGAAATGGTCGAAGCTGAGATTGTGTTGCAATTCGATTCCGGGACTTTGACGCTGGAAGGCGCGGGGCAGGAATTTCCCGCGCCTTCGGTGTTTCAATGGGACTCCCGCGTGCGCCGCTGGCGCGCTCCGGCCATCGCCTATCGCCAGGCGGTCACCGAATTGACGCGGCAGAACCTGGGTTTCAAAGACGAAGCTCGCCGCTATCACGAATTCCAGTTCCGAACAGATCTGAATGTAGAGCCGCGGCCTTATCAGCTTGACGCCATCGCCGCCTGGCAAAAGAGCGGCAGGCGCGGCGTGGTGATTCTGCCGACCGGCGCCGGCAAGAGTTTTGTGGCGCAGATGGCGATTGAAATGACCGGACGTTCGACGCTTGTCGTCGTGCCGACGCTGGATCTGATGAATCAGTGGTACGATCTGCTGCGCTCTTCGTTTCAGGCCGAGATCGGGTTGATCGGCGGAGGTTATTTCGAGCAGGGCGCGATTGTCGTGACGACCTACTCGTCGGCGTTTCGTTTTATGGAGCGGATGGGCAACCAATTCGGGCTGCTCGTGTGTGACGAATGCCATCACCTGCCGGGCAGCGGCTATCGCTACGTCGCCGAGATGGCGATTGCGCCGTTCCGATTGGGCTTGACGGCCACGCCGGAACGATCCGACGGCGGCGAAGAATTGATGGAGGGGTTGCTGGGGCCGATAATTTATAGACTTGAAGCCCAGCAGTTGGCGGGCGAATTCCTGGCCGATTACAGCGTTGTGCGCCTGACCGTTCAACTGAGCGACGAAGACCGGGAGCGTTACAAAGAGGAGCGCGCAATTTACCGCAACTTCATTTCCTCGCAGGGAATCAATTTCAGCAGCCTGCAGGGCTGGCAGATGTTCGTCATCCAGAGCGCGCGCAGCGAAGCGGGGCGGCGCGCGATGCAGGCTTACCGCGAATCGAAGCGCATCGCGCTCGGCGCCGACGCCAAACTGGAAACGCTCAAAAAACTGCTCACGCGCCATCGCCGCGAGCGCGTGTTGATCTTCACCGCCGAAAACGAAATGGTCTATCGCATCTCCGAACAGTTCCTGATTCCCGCCATTACGCATGAAACGCCGATCAAGGAGCGCAGCGCGTGGCTCGCGGCTTTCAATCAGGGCGAAATTCTGGCGCTGGCGACTTCCAAAGTCCTCAACGAAGGCGTCAACATCCCGGAAGCGGCGGTCGCAGTCGTCCTCTCTGGCTCAGGCTCGACGCGCGAACACATCCAGCGGCTCGGCCGAATCCTTCGCAAACAGGCGGACAAAGAGGCGATCCTTTACGAAGTCGTCACCGCAGACACCGCCGAGGAGCGCATCAGCGAGCGCCGACGCGACGCCAATCAGTTCCGGGCGACTAAGGATGAATGGATGGATGGAGGCTGGGAAGACGCATAGATTATGTTGACTGCTGATCTGGCATTGAGCTACCGGCGTGGAAATCGCATCACGCCGCGATACCTGGAATCCGACAACCCGCGCCATCTGCAAACGGCGGGCGATCTGGCGCTCATCGTCGAGCAGCATAGAGGACGCCGCCGCGCCGAACTGGAGCGCGCGCTGGACGAATACATCGGCGTGGGAACCGATTACAAAATCCTGCGCGGATTGATCAAACTGCTCACCGATCGCTGCGAATTCGAGACCGCCGGCCCTAAAGAGCCTGTGGAAATCCGCCGCGCCCTTTTCACTAAAGCCGCCGCGCATCACCCTGTCATTTCAGACGATCAATTGCGCCGGC
>DASUFM010000635.1:0-2633 GCA_036274535.1 Blastocatellia bacterium | reverse complement strand
GCGCCGATCTCACATTGGACACAGTCGAGATAAGAATCTGTACTTTTTCCCTGGTTGGAGCGGTAAATACGTTTTAAAAGATCGCTGAGACAGGTAATATTTAGATGAAACGGCCATCTCCGAACTTGCGGAAGGCGCCGTTTTATTCCAGTGAAAATGCGAGACTGACAATGACTATATACTTACAGCGCGTAAGGCCTCTCTATATGAGGCGCTCCTGGGGGATTCGGGTTGTATTTAGCGTCGCGGTGTGTTCATGCCTGCTTGCCGCGGCGGGCGCCCTCGCAGGTTTGTCTTCTTTGCGCGTCCGCGCGCAGCAGCAGCCTGCGCCTGCGGCGCCTGTAGTGGTCCAACCGGGCGCTCCGGGGAAACCGACGCGGGTTCTTCCACCGACGACGCGGGGCGCGCTGCCGCCAGCCTCACCGGCGGATGCGCAGTTCATGCAGGGCATGATTATGCACCATGCGCAGGCGGTTGAGATGACCGCGCTGATCGAATCGCATACTGAAAACAAGGATGTGAGGTCGCTGGGCGCCCGAATCAGCAGGTCGCAGGCCGACGAGATAAAGTTCATGAGACGGTGGCTGGTGTCCCGTGGACAACCGATTTCGGAGGCGATGCCCGGCATGGATCATATGAAGGCTCACGACCACCACATGGATATGTCGCACGATTCGATGGCGCTTATGCCTGGGATGCTTACCTCCGAGCAGATGGAGGCGCTCAGGAAGGCGAAAGGCGAGGAGTTCGACTATCTGTTTCTGACAGGGATGATTCAGCACCACGGCGGCGCTTTAACCATGGTGAAAGACTTGTTCGACACTGCGGGCGCGGGGCAGGACGCTGAATTGTTCAACTTCGCAACTGATGTAGACAGCGGCCAGCGCGCCGAAATCCGGATCATGCAAAACATGTTGGAGAAAAAAACTTTAAAGGATAAATGATGAATCGAATACATACCATGGCTTTCCGTTTACTCGCAGGCTCACTTCTTTTGTTGTCGTGTTTTGCCGGGAGAGCGCAGGCGCAGACGCAGCCGTCTCAGGAGGCGCCGAAGGCGGCGGACGCTAAACCCGACCAGAAGAAAGCGGAACAGGATCCGTTTGCGCCTGAGCAGGCGCCGCCGCTTCCCCCCGGAATGACCGGCTCAGACGTCAACGACCCGCGGGCCAAACTGAAGCCGGGGATGTATGACGCGGGAGAAACATCGATGGGCATGAAGCACCTCCTGTTGCTCAAGAAGCCCGGTCCGTTCCAACTCGACACGCTTGATCCTGACAGTCCAAAAGTGCAGACGACTTTGGGTTCGCTCGGAGTCGACGACACCTCAAAAATGCCCAAGCCGTTCCAATTGGTTATGGCCCAACTGGCCTTTGCAAACTCGGACCTTGCGTTTCAGGCGAATCATCTGTTTCAGGGCAATTTTTATGGCGTCAACATCTATGACATCTCCAATCCCGCCGATGCGAAGTTGATAACGTCGATGGTTTGTCCGGGTGGGCAAGGAGACGTGTCGGTTTACAAGAACCTGATGTTTATGTCGGTCGAGATGCCGAATGGCCGAGTCGATTGCGGCGTCCAGGGATTTCCGCCGGCGACTCCGCCCGCCGCCGGCGAAGAGAAAAAGCCGTCTCTGCCCGCGCCGCAAAAAGATCGTTTCCGCGGCGTAAGGATTTTCGATATATCCGACATTAAGAATCCCAGGCAGGTGGCGGCGGTGCAAACCTGCCGTGGTTCGCACACGCACACGCTTGTAGTAGATCCGAAGGATAAGAAAAACGTCTATATCTACGTATCCGGCACATCGTTCGTGCGTCAAACCGAGGAACTGGCAGGGTGTTCAGGCGAGGCGCCGGATAAAGACCCGAACACATCGCTGTTTCGCATTGATGTGATCAAAGTCCCGCTTGCCGCGCCGCAGAATGCGCAGGTGGTGTCCACTCCTCGCGTGTTTATCAATGCGCGCACTGGCGCGCTCAACGGCTTGAACAACGGAGGCTCCCATGGAGAAGCCGGCAAGGGCATGGAGAAGCCGGCCGACAGCAATCAATGCCACGATATCACAGTGTACGCGTCAATCGGGTTGGCCGCAGGCGCGTGTTCTGGAAATGGAATCGTGCTGGACATAAAAGACCCAGTGAATCCGAAGCGACTGGACGCCGTAAACGATCCCAACTACGCGTACTGGCACTCGGCCTCGTTTTCGAACGATGGGACAAAGGTCGTGTTCACCGATGAGTGGGGAGGGGGAATGGGCGCGCGTTGCCGGCCCAACGATCCGAACAAATGGGGCGCCGACGCCGTGTTTAATTTGAAGGATAACAAGCTGACTTTCGCGAACTATTACAAATTGCCGGCGGCGCAGGGCGACTCCGAGAATTGTGTGGCGCACAACGGTTCGCTCGTTCCAGTTCCCGGCCGGGATATAAAAGTGCAAGCCTGGTACCAGGGTGGCGTCTCTGTCATGGACTTTACCGACACGGATCACCCGGTTGAAATCGCCTATTTCGATCGCGGGCCGATTGACCCACATATGCTCATACTGGGCGGCTACTGGTCAGCCTACTGGTACAACGGCCACATCTACGCTTCTGAGATCGCCCGCGGGCTGGACGTTTTTGAACTGACCCCAA
>DASUFM010000634.1:0-16448 GCA_036274535.1 Blastocatellia bacterium | reverse complement strand
CTGGCGCGCATCCTGCTTCCCGATTCAGCGCGGCTGCAGGAGGAAGACGCCGCTTACTCCAACAAAGCCGGATCGTCCAGGCACAAACCGGCGCTGCCGCTCTATACCGAAAAAGACGCGAGCCGCGCCCTTAAGCGCATGGAATCGGTCAATTATCACAAAAGAGTTCAACTGACGAAGAAACTTTCATTCGAATTCGTGACCGCCGGCCATATCATTGGCTCTGGTTTCGTCCTTTTCGATTTTGAATCGCTGGACGGGCGGCGCAAACGTATGATCCTGACCGGAGACCTCGGGCGTTATAACGAACCGATCATTCCTGATCCGTCCGGCGTCGACGAGGCTGATTACATCGTGGTCGAATCGACATACGGCGACCGCGATCATCCCGATATCGATGTCAAGGCGAAGCTGGCCGAATTGATCAACGAAACAGCCCGGCGAGGCGGACACGTCCTGATCCCGGCCTTCGCCATAGGGCGCACACAGCGATTACTCTATCTAATACGCGAACTTGAGGAAGAGAATCGCATCCCGATCCTGCCCGTGTTCGTCGACAGTCCTATGGCGTCGAGCGCGACCAAACTTTACCTGCGCCATACCGAAGACCATGACCTGGAGATGAAAGATTTGCTTGATGAGCGCAGAAATCCGCTGGCGACCAAAAGATTCAACCTGACGCGCTCGGTTCAGGAATCGAAGAAGGTCGACGCCGAAGGAGAATCGACCATCGTGATTTCGGCCAGTGGGATGGCCACCGGCGGGCGTATCCTGCATCACCTGCGCAAACGTTTGCCCGACGAACGCAACACGGTGATCTTCGCGGGCTTTCAGGCCGCGGGAACTCGCGGCCGCCGCCTGGTCGACGGCGAAAGGGAGATCAAAATCTTCGGCGAGTTCGTACCCGTTCTGGCGCGGATCGAGACGATCGAGAACCTGTCGGCGCATGCCGATTCGCGCGAAATCCTGCGCTGGCTGGGAGGATTCAAACGCGCGCCCGAAAAAATCTTCCTTGTCCACGGCGAGCCCCGCGCGCAGGAGGCATTGAAAAACAAGATCGCCGAAAAATTCGGATGGCAGGTCGAAATCCCGGAATATCTGGAGAAATTCGAGTTATAGTCAGCCCCAGGCCTGAGTTGTAGTCCCGCCTTCAGGCGGAATCTTCAGCCCCGGATCAATTCCATAACGCCAAACGATTCCGCCTGAAGGCGGGACTACAAACGATTATCTAAAGAGAAAAAATAAAGGAGACAGATATGAGTTCGATTCTCGCTGACTCGGCTCCGCAGGTCTTCGCCTGCCCCAACTGCAGTGAGATGATCAACACTTCTATGGCTCAATGCGCGTACTGCAACGCGCCGGTGGACCCGCAGTGGGCGGCGTGGGCGGCCAATGCGCAAGCGACAATCGCCAGCGCATTTAATTACGCGAACAGCATCATGAACATCGCGCGCGCACTGGTCGTGACGTTCGCGGTAAGTTTGATACCCTTTCTCGGCCTGGCGGGGTGGGCGTTCCTTATACTTCTTTTCGCCTTACCAGTCATGGTTCTGATCTGGCTCTCGAAATATCAATGGGGTTTGCAGGGAATAGACAAAAATCATGAAGATTTGAAACAGGCTCGCCGGCGAATCATAAAGGCGGCCATCATCTGGGTGGTGATGGTTTTCCTGCGCCTGGCGCTGGAAATCGCCGCATTCTTTGTTATGAGCTAAATCAGACCACACAAGATTGGGGCGCCGATTTGGCGCCGCGACCGGTAGGGAGCGTTATCCAGGCCCTTGCGACGCTCCCTTCCGGTCGCGGTACAGACCCAATCTTGCCTGGTCTGATTTAGCCCGGAATCTGTCATATCTCTTCGGATTCGAAGGGGCTCCTCTCGCGCTTCGACTATCCGCGGCGTTTGAGATATATTATTTGTTTGATACCAGAATGAAATCAGCTTCAATATCAATTAAGATGAAATTAGATGATTGCGAGGGCGCATCAGCCGCCGAAGTGCGGCCGGACGTAATCACAAATACGCAACGAGGGATTAAGTAAAGACAATGCAAGCAAAAGCTCAACTCGAACAACAGATCTTTGCAAAGACACAAGCTCCAATACATTCTTCAGACAGCGATCCGCAGGAAACCTTTGAATGGCTTGAGGCCTGGGATCAGATTCTGAACGAAGAAAGCCCGCAACGCGCGGCTTACCTGCTCACCGCATTGACCGAACGGGCGCGCTCGGCCGGTTTGGAGCTTCCTCCGCCCTCATTCAACACGCCTTACCAGAACACGATCCGCGTTGAAGACGAACTGTCTTATCCTGGCGACCTCGAAATCGAGCGCCGCATCAAGAGCGTCATTCGCTGGAACGCGATGGCCATGGTCGTTCAGCAGAACAAGAAAGACGCCGGCATCGGCGGCCACATTGCGACCTACGCCTCGATCGCCACGCTGATGGAGGTCGGATTCAACCACTTCTTCCGCGCGTCTATTAAAGATCAGGCGGGCGTCAATCAACCTGGCGATTTCGTTTATTTCCAGGGCCACGCCTCGCCGGGCATTTATTCACGCGCCTTTCTGGAAGGACGTTTGTCGCGAACGCAGCTCGAAAATTTCCGCCACGAATTGCGCGATGAGCCAGGGCTGCCATCGTATCCGCACCCCTGGCTGATGCCGAATTTCTGGCGCTACCCGACGGTTTCGATGGGGCTTTCGTCGCTTAACGCGATCTATCAGGCGCGGTTTATGCGCTACATGGAGAATCGCGGTTTGACTCCGCCGACTGATAGAAAGGTCTGGGCGTTCCTGGGCGACGGCGAGATGGACGAGCCTGAATCGATGGGTTCGATCACGCTGGCTTCGCGCGAGCGGCTCGATAACCTGATCTTCGTCATCAACTGCAACCTGCAGCGTCTGGACGGCCCGGTGCGCGGCAACGGCAAGGTTATACAGGAACTCGAAGCCGCATTCCGCGGCGCCGGCTGGAATGTGATCAAAGTCGTGTGGGGCCGTGGATGGGATCCGCTCTTCGCCAGGGACCGCAACGGCATTCTGCTCAAGCGAATGGAAGAGTGCGTTGACGGCGAATATCAGTCGTTCCGCGCCAAGGAGGCGAAATTCCTGCGCGAACAATTCTTCGGCAAATACCCCGAACTGGCGGAACTGGTCGCGGACATGAGCGACGAGGAAATCTGGAACCTGCGGCGCGGCGGCCACGATTCGATCAAGGTATACAACGCCTACAAGCGAGCGTTCGAGCATCAGGGCCAGCCGACGGTGATTCTGGCCAAGACCATCAAGGGCTACGGCCTCGGACCGTCGGGCGGCGAAGGGCGCAACCTGGCTCACCAATCGAAGAAGCTGGACGAAAACGACCTGGTAAACTTCACGCAGCGCTTCAACCTGCCGATCTCAGAAGAGGACGCCAAGGCCGCGAAATTCTACCTGCCGGCGGAAAACAGTCCTGAAGTGATCTACCTGCATGAGCGGCGCAGGGCGCTCGGCGGCTATTACCCGACGCGCGTAACGAACTCTGACCTGATGGAAACGCCGCCGCTCGAATTCTTCAAAGAGCAGTTGGCCGGTTCCGACGGGCGCGAAGTCTCTACGACCATGGCTTTCGTCCGCGTCCTGACGAATCTGTTGAAAGACAAGACCGTCGGCAAACGCGTCGTGCCGATCATCCCGGACGAGGCGCGCACATTCGGCATGGAGTCTCTCTTCCGCCAGGTCGGCATCTACGCCAGCCAGGGCCAACTTTACCAGCCGCATGACTCGGACATGTTCCTTTACTACAAGGAATCGAAGGACGGCCAGATTCTGGAAGAAGGCATCACCGAAGCCGGCTCCATGTGTTCGTTCACAGCCGCCGGAACCGCCTATTCGAATTACGGGGTCGAGATGATTCCGTTCTACATCTTCTATTCAATGTTCGGATTCCAGCGGATAGGCGATTTCGTATGGGCTTTCGCGGACGCCCGCGGGCGGGGCTTCCTGTGCGGCGCGACCGCCGGCCGCACAACGCTCAACGGCGAGGGATTGCAACATCAGGACGGCCACAGCGTCGTGCTGTCGAGCACGGTGCCGACCTGCCTGACTTACGATCCGGCGTACGCTTACGAGATTGCGGTGATTGTTCAGAACGGCCTGCGGCGGATGTATCAGGAGGACGAGGACGTCTTTTATTACCTTGCCCTCTACAACGAAAATTACGCGCAGCCGCCGATGCCCGAAGGCGCTGAAGAAGGCATTATCAAAGGCATCTACAAACTGCGGGCCGGAGAAGGCAAACCCAAAGCCCACCTCTGGGGGAGCGGTCCGATGGTCAATGAAGCGCTACGCGCACAGCGGATTCTGGCCGAGCAGTACAACATTCAAACCGACGTCTGGAGCGTGACCAGCTACAACGAGTTGCGACGTGACGCGCTGAGGGTAGAACGCTGGAACCGTCTCCATCCGGCCGAACCGGAACTGCAGCCCTACATCGTCCAGGCGATGCGAGAGACTGAAGGTCCGATCATCGCCTCGACCGATTACATGAAGATCGTGCCCGATCAGGTCGCTCCATGGCTCAACGGAAGACTGATCGCGCTCGGCACGGACGGCTTCGGGCGCAGTGACAGCCGTGAATACCTGCGCGGCCATTTCGAGATCGACGCCGAATCGATCGTAGCGGCGACTCTCTCCCGATTGGCGCGCGAAGGCAAATACAACGCGACGAAAGCCGCGCAGGCTGTGATCGATCTGGGACTGCGACCGGAGTCAATTGACCCGTCGCTGGCCTAAGGTCGATTCATAAAAAAGAATTTTAGCCACGAATGAACACGAATATTCACGAATAGAAGAAAATCTTGCCAGACAGGAAATATTATTCGTGAATATTCGTGTTCATTCGTGGCTAGAACCCGCCTTCATTTCGGAAGCGGCCGGTCACGCCGCTATTCCGCGCGCTATAAGGCCTTCTCGAACCTGAGCCGCGGTAAATGGCTCGTGATGCGACGTTCCGGCGGCGAGCTGTTCAACCCACCGAAACAAATAACGCCTGTCCATATGCTTGAATTCGGAAGACCTTTTGTCCCAATGCAGTAAAAACAGGTCGGGGTTTATTGAATCATCATTCGTCAGATGAGCGGCCGGTTCCCTGGAAGTATCGGTTATCTCGCGGGCTGAATCGTTCGGGTGGGTCTTTTTATTTAAATTCCTATCGTACCATGTGTTTATCGCGTATCCGTTCGTTCTGAGCGTCTCGATAAACGTCGCTCTGTGATATACGACGAATTTCACTCCTCCGCCCTCGTGGAACTTTCCTTCACCCAGCCAGACGCCTTCAAGTGACTTTATTTGCGCCCATATCACGCCGCCGTTATGCCCTCCCAGGGAATCTATGAAGTTCCTGACCAGCGTCACCTTGTTTTTGATCTCCTTATCAGAGATGTTCCCTATTTTCTCGTTGAATATCTCGCGATTAGTTTTGGTCGATATTACTGATTGTTCATCGCTGGTTAATAATGACCAGGGATCTTTCATTACTTAACTCCAATAGGACAAATAGGGCAAATGGGATTTCTTTCCTATCTGTCCTATAGACCTATCTTACGCATCATCACCTTAAATTCCGCCTCATCCCGCAATTTTTCGAACATCGGTTCGACGCCCAGCCAGACCATCCAATTGTAGCGTTCCTCGCAGGCGCTCTCCAGCCATTTGATTGCCTGCTCTTTATCATCGAGCCCCGCGTAGATCATCGCCAGATAGAATGGCGAAACGTCACGGTTCATCGGAATAGTTTGCAATTGCGACAGAACCTGCAGAGCTTCTTCGCGCCTGCCCGCGACGGCGTATGCGTATCCGAGCGCGGCCTGGATCAACGCCCCCCGGCCGCCGGCCTGTTCAATGGCGAGCCGCATTTCGGCGATCGCCTTGTCATAATCGCCGCGATGCGCATGGCACAATCCCAGGTGGAATCGCGCGTAGACGAAGCCGTCGTCCATGTCCAGTGTCCGTTGCAGATGTTCCATGGCTTCGTCGAAGCGGCCCGCCTGGTAACAGATAAAACCGAGATTGGAATTGATGACCAGCGACAGAGGTTCGAGCTCCAGCGCGCGCTTCTCACTGGCCAGGGCCTCGTCGAATCTTCCCTGGGCCGCGAGCAATACCGAGCCGTACCAGTGATGCGCTACGGAGTAATGCGGGTTGAGTTCGATGGCGCGATTGAATTCACGCTCGCTCGCTTCCCAGTCCCAGTCGAACCAGACCAGCGTGGCGGCCAAAGACGTGTGCGTTTCGGCCAGCCCGTCGTCAAGGTCGAGAGACTTCAGGGCCGCGGCCTTCGCGCGCGGCATTACGGCCCTGGGCGGCGCCCCGCCGTAAATGCTGGCCAGGCAATAACAGTCGGCCAGGCCCGCGTACGCCAGCGCGTAACCGTCATCGAGTTTGATCGCTTCTTCAAAACTCTCGATGGCTTTTCTCAGCGCCTTCGCGGTTCGCTGATTCCAGTAATAGCGTCCCTTGAGATAAGCCTGCCAGGCGGCGGCGTTTTCAGTGTAACGTTTGGCGAGCCGCCGTCGCTCTTCCTCGTTCAATCTGACTTTCAGGCGCTCGCATATTTCCAGCGACAGTTCCTGTTCGATGGCCCCCAGGTCATCCAGCTTGCGCCGGTATTGCGCTCCCCACAATTGCGAGCCGTCGTTCACGTCGACCAGTTCCGTCTTGATCACCAGGTCTTCGCCGAACTGATACATCCGTCCGGCGAATATCGCGCGCACACCCAGATCGCGCCCGATCTCCAGGGCATCGTCCTCGCGCCCGCGAAAGCGCACGACGGTGCTCCACGCCATCACGCGCAACTCGGATAGCCGCGACAGATTGATAATCAAGCTCTCAGGTATGCCTTCGGCCAGGTAGGCGGCGTTCGGATCGCCGCTGGTCGTGAAGAAGGGCAGCACGGCCAGGCTGTCGAGCGGCGCGCGCTGCGATCCGGAAGAGGCGCGGGCCGGGCCGCTGGCCGTCTTCTCAGAATCTCTAGTTTGGGCGGCGCCCGAATCCCTTGATGAATGTCGCCGCGAGGCGGCCACTTCATCCGGACTCAATCCAGTGGTCTGTTCCCGGCCGGCGTCGAGGAGCATCCGTCTCTGCAATTGCTTCAGATCAGTCAGCATGGTTCCGGCGAGCTGATAGCGCCCGGCGCGGTCCTTGACCAGCGCCTTGAAAATTATACGTTCGAGTTCGGCGGGCGTGGCGCCGACATAACGCGAGATCGGCGTGGGATGGCGGTCGAGTATCGAGACCATCATGTCCGCCGTCGTCTTGCCTTCGAACGGCGAGCGCCCGGCGACCATTTCGTAAAGCGTGATGCCGAAGCTGAAAATGTCCGTACGCGTGTCGACTTTGATTCCGCGCGCCTGTTCCGGCGACATGTAACTGATTGTGCCCAGAATCATTCCCGGACTGGTCTCCTGCTCTGACCCTGGCAAGGCGGTCGCATAAAGGTCTTTGAATGGGTCTTCGATGGTTTCGGCGTATGTCACCGCCTGATCGCTTCCCTCCAGGAACGCGGTTTCGGTCAATTTAGCCAGGCCGAAATCCAGTATCTTCACGTAACCGTCGTGGCGGAGCATGATGTTTTCGGGCTTGATGTCTCGGTGAGCGACGCCTACGCTGTGAGCCGCGGCCAGCGCGCCGGCGATCTGGATCGCAATTTCAACAGCTTCATCCATCTTCAGGCCCTTTTTCAAACGCTGGCGCAGTGTCTGGCCTTCGACGAACTCCATCGCTATAAAATGCAGGATCCCGGTCTCGGTCTCGACCTGCCCGATCTCGTAAATGGTCAGAATGTTCGGATGGCTGGTGGCGCTGGCGGCGCGAGCCTCTCGCTCGAAACGGCGGACGCGTTCCGGGTCCTGGGTGAATTTCGTCGGCAACAGTTTGAGCGCGACGCGACGCCCCAGGTTCAAATCCTCAGCAAGATAAACCTCGCCCATCCCGCCAGCGCCGAGCTTGGAAAGGATTCGATAATGCGAGATCGTCTCCGGAGTCATGTGTCCACTATATCGATGGCAAATCGGAGGGCGAATCGACAGCAAATCAAATACGCCCAATGATTTCAAACTGTTTGTGCAGGCGCCGGCTGACGATGGTTTCAAAAGACGCCGTCTTGATCAGGGATCGAGACATATCTTAACCCAGTTCAGCCCCGATGTCTTTAAATTCCAAGCAAGGAATTGTAACGTTATAGATGATGAGTGATAAAAACTGGCAAGTCAGCGCGTCGGAAGCCGGATTGCGGCTGGACAAATGGTTGAGCGCCCCCGAGCGGCTCGGTTCGAGGTCAAAAGCCCTCTCAGCTATTGAACGGGGCAAGGTTTTCATCAACGGCAGGGAACAGACCGTCGCCGACGCGGCGCGCCGCGTTCTGGCCGGAGAGACCGTCAGGCTCTGGATGGATCGACCGGGCAGCGCCGAGCGTCGCTACACCGAACGCCGCGAATCGGGGCTGCATCTGCTTTACGAAGATTCGTCGCTGCTCGTGATCAACAAAGCCGCGGGCCTGCTCACGGTTCCGCTGCCGTCTCAACGGGATGAGCCTTCCCTGTTAGACCATCTCAAACACCATCTGCGTTCGAGCAAAAAATCGGCGCCTCTGGTCGTTCACCGCATTGACCGCGACACGTCCGGCATCGTCGTCTTCGCGAAAACCATCGAAGCGCAGCAAAACCTGAAAGACCAGTTCGAGCGCAGGAAAGCCGAACGTGTTTACCTGGCGGTCATTTACGGTCATTTGAAGCCGGAGTCGGGAACCTGGCGCGACTTTCTGGCATGGAATCAGGATGAGATGCGGCAAAAGCGCGCGGAACGCCGGGACAGAAACGCCAAAGAAGCGGTCTGCCATTACCGCACACTGGAAACATTCTCAGGAACGTCTTTGATAGAGGTTTCTCTGGTCACCGGCAAACGCAATCAGATTCGCGTTCAGGCCGGGCTGCGCGGCCATCCGCTGGTGGGAGAAAAAAAATATGTCTACGAGCCCGCGCCTCAACACAGAGTCAAATTCGGACGCCAGGCGCTGCACGCTCATCGCCTGAAATTCCTGCATCCCATCAACGAACGCCCGATGAGTTTCGAAATCGCGCCGCCGGAAGATTTTCAGGAATT
The DNA here is from genome assembly GCA_036274535.1 of Blastocatellia bacterium. Classification (GTDB taxonomy): domain Bacteria; phylum Acidobacteriota; class Blastocatellia; order RBC074; family RBC074; genus JAJVID01. Next base: position 7,308 of record DASUFM010000634.1, on the reverse strand, counting down.
GATCAACAGATTGCAAAAGAGTCCAGCCACGAATGAACACAAATGAACACGAATAAAATCGGAGAGAGGAAAAGAGTTACGAACAGGATTCGTGTTTATTAGTGTTCATTCGTGGCTGAAAGATTTCCTGATCGCGGCTCCGGCTATCCCCCCCAGCCGAGCCGTTTCATGACCTGGCGCGCGACGTCGCGTCCTGCCCAATCTATGTAATAATCCGTCCTGGCGCCGCCGATCGGTGGCAGAGAGATCGGGCCTGAGGGCTGTTGTGGATAGCCGGACCCCGTGCCCATTATCTTGGCGGTCTTCGGTTCGAAGATCGTGTAGCGCAAATCGAATCCGTAATTCGATGCCATCTGATCTACCCGGAACTCCATGTATAAGAGGTAAGCATGATCTGTATCCTTGGCGGCTTTGATGGCGTCGCTGCGATGTTTATCGCGCCCCTCGCTGATATCGATGCCGCCGCGCATGCCGCGGCGGAACTCTTCCATGCAACCCTGACGCGCGATATCCGGATAATAAGATGAAATGCCGATGTCGGGCATTTCGGTCCAGACCATTATCGCGCGTTGCGGCTCTTTCTTTTTCTTATTTTCGTCGGGCGAGACTTCAGGTTCGGGAACGGTTCGCGCTTCGGGCTGATTGACACCCTGGACAGGGGGCTGCGGCGGGGGCTTCTTCTGCTTGCGTCCCGATTGGCCTGACGTCGAAATCGCGAACGCGGCGAGCGCGAGCAGGCAAAACGACGCTGCGAAAAGGGGGGTCAAGTTGCGACGCATATATAGTTCTCCCACAAGGTTTTCAGGATAGTTGCGGAATGCGCTTCAGACTGACACAGACGCGAGGGATATTGTATGATGCGCGGGACTCCTGATCAACGTCCCCTTGCTTAATCTACTATATGTCCACCATCTCCTCATACGAAGCTGAAGGCCCGCTTGCGCTCGCCCTGGATGTCGGCACATCGTCCGCCCGCGCCGTTTTGTACGACTCGCGCGGGCGCCAGATCGAAAACGCCGGCGGCCGCACACATTACCAGATGACCGCCACGCAGGACGGCGGAGTAGAGATTGACGCCGACAGGCTGATCCAAATCATCTGCGCGACCATTGACGAATGCCTCACAGAGGCCGCGGCCTGCGTCCCCGATTTGCGCGGCGCGATCCGCATGGTTGGTTACAGCAACTTCTGGCATGCGATGCTGGGCGTCGATGGCGAAGGCGGCGCGGTCACTCCGCTTTACAACTGGAGCGATACGCGAAGCGCGCCGGACGCCAGGGCGCTGGGCGAAAGACTCGGCGCCGCCTGGATTCACGAGCGATGCGGCGTGGTCCCGCACGCCAGCTATTATCCGGCGAAAATCCTCTGGTTGCGGCGGACCGACCCGGCGCTGGCGTCTAAAGTCTCGCGTTGGGTCTCGATCGGCGAATATCTATATTCGAAAATTTTCGGGCGAATGGCCTGCAGCGTCTCCATGGCTTCGGGCACGGGACTGTTCAATCCGAACAAAAATGACTGGGACGACGAGATGCTCGCCGCCGTCGGCGTCGGCCGGGATCAACTTTCTCCGCTGGCGGAAGAGCGCGAAGTTTTTAATGAAATGCGGCCGGAATTCGCCGAACGCTGGCCCGCGTTGCGAGGGGCGAAATGGCTGCCCGCGATCGGCGATGGAGCGGCCAGCAACATCGGATCGGGGTGCTTCACACGTAATTTAATTGCAATTAACATCGGAACGTCGGGCGCAATGAGAGTCTGCTGGCCCGACGGGCGAGTAGATATTCCCAAAGGATTGTGGTGTTACCGGGCCAATCGCCGTTATGCGCTGGTCGGAGGCGCTCTTTCGAACGCGGGCGACGTTTACGCCTGGTGTAAAAGGGTCCTGCGACTGGACGGCGATCACGAGGCCATCGAATCGCAACTCGCGGCGATGAGGGCCGACGATCACGGACTGACCGCGCTTCCCTTCTTCTCCGGCGAGCGCAGCACGGGCTGGCACAGCGAGGCTCGCGCGGCCTTCACCGGCTTAAACCTGAGTTCGGACCCGATAGAGATTTTGCGGGCGTCGCTTGAATCAGTGTGTTATCGTTTTGCGGCGATTTATGAGCGGTTGAAAGCTGAAACGCTCGGCGACACGAAGATTATCGCCTCGGGCGGAGGCATCCTGAACTCGCCCGTCTGGACGCAGATGATGGCCGATGTGATCGGCGTGCCGGTCGTGGCGTCGGCGGTTCCAGAAGCTTCCAGCCGCGGCGCGGCGATGCTGGCGATGGAGGCTTTCGGACAGATCGGAAGCCTGGGAGATTGGGAAACGCCGCTGGGAGAAGTTTTCGAACCGAACGCCGAAAATCATGCGCGATACGAGATTGGACTGACGAGGCAGGAGGGTTTGTACAAGGCGCTGATAACGGACAAGCTGGAAGGGCTTTAAGCCGCCACCGGTTCTTCCATCCAGGCGGGTTTAAGATCGTAGTAAAGCACGTCGGGATCTATATCAGCCCCGTTCTCCCACCCGATGGTTTTCCCGACGACCTTGACCGAGCGGAATAAGGCAACGTCATTTCGGATTGACTCGAAGATCGGCCCCTGAAGAAAAGGCTCAAGATCGATCTCTTTCACTATGCCATTTTGAAATGTCAACCGTACTTTGAACCCTTCGAGTGGTTCTACAGACTTTACTCTAACTAATGGCCCAAGAGTTTCCATTTTTATGCTCTCCTTTCAATCCAGAGGGGCGATCCACCTCAACGGCATCCGCCGCCGCGCAAGATCCCAATCCTCGCGCAAATCCGGGCGATGCCGCGTCGCCCATTCGACAACCATCGCGTGCGCGCGACGTGGTAATTCGCCACGCAATGTTTCTAATGTTTCAATTCCATAAACCGCTTCAGCCTCCGCATATTCCGCATGGAAATGCGGGGGCTGATGATCATTGTAATACATATAAATCACAACGCCGAAGAATTCGCTGATCCGCGGCATATTATCCTCCATAAAGACGCCGTGACGCGCACGCATTGAACGTGATAATTTTAAGCGGCACACATTATAAATTGAATCGAGATTTCAGGGAGAGAATAAACGATAACTGAACAAACAACTCGAGCATACTTGGAGAGACAATAATGAACCCCTTAATAGAAGTAGAAAAACTGGGACAAAGCATCTGGTACGACAACATACGTCGCGCGTTGATCGACTCCGGCGACCTGGCTCAGAAGATCGGCGGGCTGCCGACGGGAGTGACATCGACGCTCAGCCAGAAAGTCGAAGGCGACGACCTGCGCGGCGTGACCTCGAACCCGACGATTTTCGAGAAGGCCATTACTGGGAGCACCGATTACGACGAGGCGATGCGCCGTCTGGTCGCCGAGGGTAAGAGCGTCAACGAGATTTACGAAGCCCTGGTCATCGAGGACATACAGCGCGCCGCCGACCTCTTCAAACCCGTTTACGCTCGCACCAACAAGCTCGACGGCTACGTCAGCCTCGAAGTCTCTCCACTGCTGGCGCGCGACACCGCCGGCACGATCGCCGAGGCCAAACGCCTGTGGGCCATGCTTGACCGCCCGAATGTGATGATCAAGATTCCCGCGACGCCGGAAGGCATTCCCGCGATCCGCGAGAGCATCGCCGCCGGGATCAACATCAACGTCACGATGATCTTCGCGATAGAAAATTACGAAGAGGTCGCCGAAGCCTATATCAGCGGCCTTGAGCAGCGGGCCGCCGCTGGCCAGCCCATCGACCACGTGGCCTCGGTCGCCAGCGTCTTCGTCAGCCGCATTGACACGGCCGTCGATGGCCAGCTCGAATCCCGCATCCGCCACTCCGAGGACGAAAACGAAAAGGCCATGCTCTCTAACCTGCTCGGCAAGGCCGCGATCGCGAACGCGAAGATGCAATACCAGCGGTTCAAAGAGATATTTTCGAGCGAGCGCTTCGCGAAATTGAAAGCGAAGGGCGCGCGCGTACAGCGCCCGCTCTGGGCGAGCACCGGCACGAAGAATCCGAACTACAGCGACGTGCTCTATGTCGAGAGCCTGATCGGCCCGGACACCGTCAACACTCTTCCGCCCGCCACATTCACCGCCTTCCGCGATCACGGCCAGGTCCGCCTGACAATCGAAGAGAACCTGGACGAAGCGAAAAAGACGCTCGCGGACCTGGCCGAAGCCGGGATAGACCTTACACAGGTCTGCCAGAAGCTTCAGGACGACGGCGTCAAAGCTTTCGCCGATTCGTTCGAAAGCCTGACTGCAAGCATCACGTCGAAGCGGGCCGCGCTGACCAGCGGCCTGCTGGACAGAATGGAAGCCAATCTGGGCGCTTACGAAACGGACGTCCAGGCGATCATCAAACGCGCGGAAAGCGAACAATGGACCCGCAAAATCTGGCGCAAAGACGCGACATTGTGGAAGCAGGAAGAGGCCCATCAGAAAGTCATCAAAAACTCTCTCGGATGGGTGACCGTGCCCGATCAGTTGAATGAGGCCGCGGACGAACTCGCCGCCTTCAGCGCCCGCATCCGCGGCGAGGGATTCAAAGACGTCGTGCTGCTCGGAATGGGCGGCAGCAGTCTCTGCCCCGAAGTCTTTCGCCGGACTTTCGGCAAAACTCCCGGCCATCCTGAATTGCATGTGCTGGACAGCACAGACCCGGCGACCATCCTGGCCTTCGAATCGAAAGTCGATCTGCCGCATACGATCTTCGTCGTCGCAAGCAAATCGGGAACGACCGTCGAGCCGCTGATGTTCTACAAATACTTCCTCTACGAAATGCGCAAGGTGAAAGGCGACCGCGCGGGAGAGAACTTCTTAGCCATCACCGATCCCGGCACGTTGATGGAAGCCATGGCGACCGGCGACAAATTCCGCCGTATATTTTTGAACCCGTCGGACATCGGCGGGCGCTATTCGGCCCTCTCGTATTTCGGGATGGTTCCGGCGGCGCTTCAGGGAATCGATTTCAAAACATTATTGCATCACGCCGAATGCGCCATGCACGCCTGCGCGCCCGCGGTTCCCGCCGCCGATAATCCGGCCGTTCGGATGGGCGCGATCATCGGCGCCCTGGCCAATTCCGGCCGCAACAAACTGACGATTTCGACCGACCCGGAGATTTCGTCGGTGGGTTTGTGGATAGAGCAACTGGTGGCCGAGAGCACTGGCAAAGAAGGCAAAGGCATTCTGCCGGTCGCGAACGAGGAGTTGGGAGCGCCCGGCGCATACGGCGACGACCGCCTCTTCATACACATCGCCGTCGGAATGATCGATCCGGAAGCCGAGAACCGATTGCGAGCGATCGAAGCCGCCGGACATCCCGTCGTCCGGCGCGTCATGAACGATCCGCTGTACCTGGGCGAGGAGTTTTACGTCTGGGAGATGGCGACGGCGATCGCCGGTGTAGCGCTGGGCATCAACCCCTTCGATCAGCCCAACGTTCAGGAGTCGAAAGACAACACAAAACTCCTGCTCGAAGATTTCAAGCGCGACGGACGACTGCCCGAACAGACGCTGGCCGTTGAAGGGCGCGGGTTGAAAGTCTATTGCGACGACGAGACGATAGAGGGACTCGGCAAGGACCTGCCGGTCGAAGAGTTCATCACAGCGCATTTGAAGCGCGTCAAGCCGGGCGATTACATAGCGTTGCTGGACTACATTCAGGAGACCGATGAAAACGAAGCGTTGATTCAAGCGATCCGCTCACATCTGCGCGACGCGCTGCGCGTGGCGACGACGACCGGTTACGGCCCGCGCTTCCTGCACTCTACCGGGCAGTTGCACAAGGGCGGCGACGCTCACGGCGTCTTCATTCAAATCACGGCCGACGATCCGAAAGACGTTCCGATCGTCGGCGAGCCGTTCACCTTCGGCGTGCTGAAACAGGCCCAGGCGCTCGGCGATTTTCAATCGCTGGCCAGCCGCGACCGCCGCGCAATCCGCATTCACCTGGGCGACGACATCCCCGCCGGGCTGAAGACGCTGCTCGACATCGTCCAAACATCTTTCCCGACGGTACAGGGAGCGTAACGCCATAAACACAATGAAGACTATACAAAAATCAAATTACGAGGTCCTGATCTTTCCCGACGCCGCGGAAGTGGCGCAGGAGGCGGCGCTATTCTTCGTTGATCTGGCCAGGGACTTTTTCAAGCTCAAAGAGCGCTTCACAGTCGCGCTCTCCGGCGGATCGACGCCGAAAGCCCTGTTCCAGGTCCTCGCCGAAAAACCTTTCGCCGATAGATTGCTCTGGCGTTCGATCTATTTTTTCTGGGGAGATGAACGATGCGTCCCGCCTGATCATGCGGACAGCAACTACCGGGTGGCCAATGAAACCCTGCTGTCGAAAGTTCCCATCCCTCGCGAAAACATCTTTCGCATTCCGGCTGAGGACGAAGACCATGAACGCGCCGCGGCCAACTACTCCGAAACACTGCGGAACTTCTTCGGCGAAGACTGGCCCAGCTTCGACCTCGTCTTCCTGGGAATGGGCGCCGATGGGCATACGGCCTCGCTCTTTCCAGGGACGACAGCGTTGCATGTCAAGGACCGCCTCGTCACAGCCAATTACGTCGAGAAATTTCAGTCCTGGCGAATCACGCTGACTGCTGATTTGATCAACAGGGCTCGAAACATAGACTTCCTGGTCGCGGGGGCGGACAAAGCTCCAGCCCTGAAAGAAGTAATCGAAGGCCCGCGCAATCCCGAACTATATCCAAGTCAACTGATCGAGCCTTCCCAGGGCTCGATGCTGTGGACGGTCGACGAGGCGGCGGCGAAACTGCTGTCGGATTGAAAGCTATTCCAACCGTTCCCCCTGCAAGTCAATTGGCAGTTGGCGATGGGCAATTGGCAATTTAATCATGAGTGAGAACATCGTACTCGATAAATCCCACAAATTCGCCCTCAGAATCGTGAATCTCTACAGGTATCTGACTGACGAGAAAAAAGAATTCGTGATGAGTAAATCGCTGCTTTACCGAGGGACTGCGGTTGGCGAACACATAAAATCGGCGCAGGAAGCGGAATCGAGGGCCGTCTTCGCCGGGGAGATGGGCGCCGCCCTACGAAACGCTTCGGCAACCGAATTCTGGCTGGACCTTCTGCATGACAGCGGATTTTTAGGCGACAGAGAACACCACGTAATCACGACGATGGCGTCGGCCCTGGTCCTCGCCTCTACGATCTAGGTGTTCACGAAGATTCCGATGGGCTTCATTCCGAGCGAAGACACCAATCAGATCTTCGGGAGCGCCGAAGCGGCGCAGGACATCTCGTTTGACGCGATGGTCAAACAGCGGATCAGATC
>DASUFM010000633.1:0-6383 GCA_036274535.1 Blastocatellia bacterium | reverse complement strand
CCGACATCATCATCACCGCGACCGGCCTGGAGCTTCAATTTGCGGGTGGCGCTGAGGTCAGTGTCGATGAACGGCCCATCGATATAGGAAAGGCCGTTTTGTATAAAGGCGTCATGTTCAGCGGCGTGCCCAATATGGCTTTCGTCTTCGGCTATACGAACGCTTCCTGGACGCTGCGCGCCGACCTGCTGGCGGAATATTTTTGCCGCATGATCAATCTTATGGATAAGCGCGATTATGTCGAGGCGAGGCCGAAAGAACCCGATCCCACGATGCCGGTGAAGCCGCTCGGCAATCTGACGTCCGGGTACTTCAAACGCGCGCAAGATCTCCTGCCCCGAGAAGGGTTGAAAGGCGCATGGCGCAACCCACAGAACTATGTCTTCGATATTTTCCGCTTTCGCTTCGGGGCGATCGAGGACGGCATTCTGGAATTCAGGCGCGCCCGCGACTCAAGAATCCCTGAAACTTCTGCCGCGGCGCTTGTCGAAGTAAGCCCGGACTGAGTTTGCAGGAGTAACCACGGACTTTACGGATGCGACGGATTGTTACGGACCCGTCTCGATCCGTCGCATCCGTAAAATCCATGGTTCCTCCTGTTTTACTTTTTATCCCCGGCCGCGCTTTCGATTGCTGCAAACAATGGGTCGAGGTCCCATGACCCATCGTAGCGCACGCCGTTGATGAAAAAGGTCGGCGTGCCGTTAACACCGCTGCGAGCCCCGCTCAGAAAATCTTCGCGTATATGTTTTTGATACCGGCCTTCCCGCATCTCGCCTAGGAATATAGAAGTATCGAGACCTACCGAGGCGGCGTCTTTCATGAGGTCTTCATCCTCGAGCGACTTTTGATTTTCAAAGAGAAGATCATGCATCTCCCAGAACTTCCCCTGAGCTCCGGCCGCCTCCGCGGCCTCCGCGGCGCGTTCGGCGTGAGGATGGAGTGTGGTTAACGGAAAATTGCGAAAGACGAACCGCATCGAATTCCCGGCGCGCTGAGCGAGTTCTTTCAGCACGTAATAGGCCTGGCCGCAAAACGGACACTCATAGTCACCGTATTCTACAAGAGTGACTGGCGCCGTTTCCGGACCTCTGATGTGATCCCGATCCTCACTAACCGGAACTGCGAGTTTTGCTCTGGCCACTCTCGCCTGTGTCATACCGCCGCCTTTCGCTTTGAATCGAGCGCTTCCAGGGTGTCGAGAATGCCTTCGGCGCCAGGATTAACATCGATCGGGGAAATATAGCTCCAACGAATCTTTCCCTCGGCGTCAATAACGAACAGCGCCCGCTCGCTAATGCCGTCCTGCCGGCGATACGCTCCGTAGCTGCGAGCGACCTCCCCTTTCGGCTCGAAATCCGATAACAGTGGGAAACGCAATTTCCGATCCTCGGCGAACGCCATGTGGGACCAGAGGCTGTCAACCGAGATGCCGAGCACGGCCGCATTAAAGCGCTGAAACTCCGGAAGGAGTTCGTTATACAACACCACTTCATCACCACACACCGGACTCCAATCGGCCGGATAGAACACGAGGATTACAGGACGGCCGCGCAATTCACTCAGCGAAAGGAATTGATCCGGCGGCAGGGATTTCGGCTTGTCCAGGTCCGGCGCGGCGGTTTCCCGGTCCGGCTGGATCGATTGTGTGCTTCGCAGCTTGAAATCAGGCGCCGGAACACCGGGTTCGAGCGCGGAGCCCGGTGACGTTGTTCCATGTTGATTCTTGCCTTTACTCATATCTGACTCTCCCCTTCCCATTGATTGAATCAATCAGAATTCATTATTGATTCAGCCGTCGCGTCCCCTGAATTTACGGCAAAGAGAGTTCCATAAACTTCGGCTAAGCGCATCGGTCAGCGCGAATTATCGATTCGCATATATTGAACTTCCAGCGCCGCTTTCGCGCTGTCGTCGAGAAATGAGATCGCGCGCGACCACCGCCCCAGGAAGAGCTCGTCGTAGATGCGGACGCGATATTTGGATGGACCATGGTCGCGACGATCGGGAATAAGGGTGAGTTCGGAGCCGCGAAGTTCGTAGCGCCCGTCCGAAACGCTGGAGAATCTCGTCTCTTGAATCCCGGTGCTCGTGATGACGCCATATCCGTACTCATAGCGTCCGTTAGCCATGAACTTGTACTGAGCCAGGCCGGAGCTATTGGAGTCACGCCACGTTCCCTGGAGTTCCTGTAAGAACGCCTTGCCTCCATCCGAGTTCCAACCGCGTGGGCGTAGACTGTGAAACAGGCGGACCAAAGAGAGATCGTTCAACACGTGCGCCGGGGGGCCAAATCCCCAGAGGATGTTCACCCTGCCGGAGCCGGATGGAAACGCCATTGTAACGGCTTCGAGGTATTTGTAACTTCCTCCCTCGAGCTTTTTAACGTCGGTGGCGAACACGTAGTAGGGCCAGCCTGCGGCCGCAACGCCTCGCAACGCGTTGTATTGATGATCGGCCTTGATTTCCCAACCGGGCAATGCTTCGAGAATGGCCGCCCGCGCGTCCGCCTCCAGATTGCCGCTCGAAGGCCGGGCAGGGCTGAGGCCGTAGGCGCAGGGCGTCTTCTCGTCGAACGTTTTCGGGGCCAACTCGATCATCCGCCCGTTCTGTCGGGCGACGTAACCAGTCGGAGGATCGAAATCGACCTCTATCCCGCCCGCCGAATCCCGGCCGGAGCCGTTCGCAGTCGTCGCCGCGGCTACTGGCGAGCCCGGCGCGCCCCGTATAATGGTCATATTGTTGAGGAACTCAGCGAGCTCGCGAAGAACATCGTCTCCGGCCCCCGTAGTCAACACACCAACGGCGCGCCCCCGGCCCACTATTACAGTCAGGACAACCGAGGTACTCGCTCCCTGTATATTGATCTGCCGTTCGCCAACGGCCAATGTATAGTCGCCATCGCCCTGACTCTGCGATTGAGGAGCCGGACCGGGCACGGCCGGTTCGACGCAAGCGCGCCACATCTTGATAAACTCGTCGGAGGCGGAGCCGGACGCCGGCCGGCTAGGATAGAGGGTGATCAGTCCGATTCCGCTCGGGCGCTTGTATATAGTTCCGTCCTTTAACACCTGCTTTATCCAACCGCGTGGCGGAGTGTAGCTCAGAAACTCGAAGGTGTCGGCATACGCATCGCCGGCGAGAAGAATCACCGCGATCAGCAGGCCAGGGATTGAGAGGTGGAAGATGCTGGTCATGTTTTCAATTCCTGCGCAATAGTTGAGAAATTTGTGAAATCATTTACTTCAATCTGATAAGCGAGAATCCCGGCAAATTGCGACATGAATCTGAAAAAAAGTGGGACAAAAAATATGAGATGTTAAGCCGTCCCATATTTTTGTCCCAGAATTGTCTGTCTAACGCCTTATTCTATGAAGGCTATCGCCATCAGCGCGCGGCAAGGGACAGCCGGAACGCGGCCATTTGCTCACCGTTGCGGACCAGCAGCACATCGCCCGCCAGCGCCGGGTGATTCCAGGTCTTGCCCTCGATAGCCGGGAGTTTCGCGAGTTCAGTGAACTTGTCGGCGGCGGCCGCGACCAGCGCCAATTCGCCTTCTTCCGAAAGCGCCAGCAGTAAATCCTGTTCAGGCAACAGGACGATCTGGCCGTGGCCGTAGCGTCCGCCCTTCCACATACGCTTTCCGTCCTTGAGATCGATACATGCGAGGATGCTGCCGTCGAAGCCGAATGCAAAGCCCTTGTGAACTACGAAGTCGTTGAAGTAAGGCTTCAGCCCGTTCGATGTCCAGCGCTCCGCGACGTTCCATCCTTGCGATTCGTTGGCAGTTCCGTCGGCGGCTCCGCGCGTGATCGCGAGGCGGCGTATGCCGGAGGCGGCCATTCCGGAGCCGCTGCCGACCAGGACGTCGCTTCCGAGCACGTAAGGTTGCGTGATGCCGTCGATATTCCACGCATGCTTCCAGAGCAGCTTGCCGTCGGCCGGGGCGACGCTGATCGCGCCGTCTCCGTTCAGCAGTAAGATCTGCGCGACTCCGTCAATCGTGGCGAGTTGTGGCGAACTGTAGCCGACCTGGCCCGCCGGTCCCTGCCATAGCGGACGGCCGGCTCCGGCGTCGTATGCGGCGAGCGCCCCGGCGGTCGCGACCACGACTTTGTCGCCGACGACCAGCGGCGAGCTTGCGAACCCCCACATAGGAGTTTCCGTGTGGGTGTCCGTCGCCGCGTTGCGAGACCAGACGACGGACCCGTTACGAGCGTCGAGCGCGTTCAGAATGCCGGTCGCCCCGAACGTGTAGACGCGTCCTTTGCTGAGTGTCGGCGTCGCGCGCGGCCCCGCGCCGGCGTTCGATTCGTAGAACCGAACCGCGTCCTTGTGCCTCCAGACCAGCGCGCCGGTGGTCAGGTCGTAGCACGACACCACTTCATGCTCGCCGCGCTGTTCCTGGGTATAGATAAAGCGCCCATTGACCGCGAATGACGACCATCCAGGTCCGACAGGCTTGCGCCACAACTCAACCGGCTTTGACCTGCTCCAGTCAGTGTCAATCCGCACGCCGCGAATCACGCCGTCACGTCCCGGACCTCGAAAGCCGGGCCAGACAGCGGCCGGGTTCGCCGCGGCGGGATCCGACTCACTCTTTTCCGGAATCTTCGCGTCAGCCGGCGCCGGAACAGCCGGCCGAGTGTCGGAAATGACCGCAGCCGCCGGAGCGGCAGGAGGCGCCGGCTCGTCGGCGGACTGGACAAGTAGTTGTTCCTCGGCGGTCGGTGTCCACCGCCAATGTAGCTCCGCATTGCCCTCGCCGCTGAGGCCGCTGGTTCGAAGGAGCGTGAACACGGCGCACGCAAGCAGTATCGCGACAACCAGCGCCGCGCGGCGCGGTCCGCTGGACAGACGGCGGCCGACCGCCGCCGCGGCGACCAGAGCCAGGCATAGGATGGGAATGGCGTAGAAGGGCAGCATCATACCCATCATTCCGCCGGCAATGGACGGGTGAACGAAGCGCTTTGTCGCAATCACCAGGGCGACCATCAGCGCGACGGCGCCCAACCGCTCGATCCATGGCACCCGGCTGAAGAACAGCCACCAGACAAGGACCGCCAGCGCGCATGCCAGTCCCCCAACGACCGCGCCCATCCCCCAGTCGGGCGCGACCATGGGGACGCCGAACCATAGCAGCCACTGCAGCGCCACTGCGATCACGCCAGGCAATAGCCGCAGCGGCTTCCGGGATGTTAAATCTTCGGGTTGTGAGATATCCATACCACGCAATACTTTGCCATCGGCCATTTTGTTCCTGGAATCTATAGGTCCTATAGGTCCTATAGGACCTATTCATGCTCTAAAAGACCAGTTTCTGCTCTTCTGATTGTTTGCCGCGATCTGATCCGCATCTCCTCGATGTCCGCACTTCTGACATTGAAACTCGTCCCCTTTGCGGTTCATCTTGTCCAGGTAACCGTATTCAGGACAGGTTTGCGAGGCGTATGCCGGATTGACCTGCTCTCGACGGCAACCTGCCGCCGACGCCTTGAACTCAAATCGCTCCTTTAATGTCGAACGACTCCAATAACTTACTCGGCGCGATATTTCCTTGCTCTTCGCCTTTCCTCGAAAATCCAGTTTTTCGGTCACAATCACCTTCGGCTCTCGCTTTTTGATCATCTCGCCGATCGCTCGATTGATTTGATTCGTGATCGTTATTTTCGCTCGACGTTTCAGTTCCCGGGACTTCTGATAGCCTAAGTTTCGTCTCCTGATATTGCGCGCTTTCGCTCTCTTGCCTTGCCGATCATATTTCTTTGCCAGGGCATGGAGCTTATTTCGCTTCTTTCCTTTTTCGTTAAGGCGGCCCGAAGCCTTTTTCAGCGTATCGCCGAGTTCCTTGCCGTAATGATTGCCTTCATCGTCAACGAACACTTCGGTCAGACCAACGTCGGCGGCGATGACTTTTTCCGAGTCATTGACTGGAACCTTGACCACGGAACTGACGTGCGCCTCGACTTTTCTCGATTCAGGGTCGAGCGCGATCCTTATATTCCCGCTGATCTCTCCTTCGCCCTTGAGTGGAATGAATATCCGTTTCCCTTTCTCTAAAGATGAAATCGCAAGGCCTTGACCGGTGAGAGTCTCAACCTCCGCATAGAGCGTGCTGTCGAGCGCGAAACTCCGAGCGATTTTGACTCTCGGACGCGCTTTCATCACACGTCTCGCCCGACGACGCAGATAGTTTTGAACCTGCTTTCGCTCAGAAACCGCCAGAGAGATCTTTTCATTATTCGGCGCCCGATCGAGAATCAACAGTGAAAAGCGATGCTCGTTTACCAACAGCCAAAAAGCGTAATGCTTTTGCTCCGGAGTCCACTCGCGCGAAGCGATTCGGGGATGAATATTAGCCGCGATCGCCGCCCAATATTTTA
>DASUFM010000632.1:0-4407 GCA_036274535.1 Blastocatellia bacterium | reverse complement strand
ACAACTCGCGCCACATTGAATACGTTTATGCTCAATCAACAGACGAAAGAACTCCTGGCTCAGGCGATGACCACTTTGTGGGCGCACAAATTCCGCTCGTTCCTTACGATTCTCGGCGTGGTGATCGGGACCGCGACCGTGATCGGCGTGGCTTCGCTGGCGAAGGGGCTCGAAGCCGGAGTGAAGGAACAGGTCGAGCAGTTCGGGAGCAATGTGGCGTTCATCAGCCGTTTCGGCGGCGGCCCGCGCAACAGCGATTTCACCGAGGAGGAGCGCAAGCGCAAGCCGATCACGGTCGAAGACGCCGTGGCTCTGAGCCAGCTGCCTTCGGTTGTGGCGGCGTCTCCGATCCTGGTCCCTCCCCAGTTGCCGCCGCCGGTCAAGTTCCGCAACAACGAAGTCCGAACGCCTCAGGTTCGCGGCGTATGGGCCAGCTACGCCGATACGCGCGAAGTCAGCATCGCGCGCGGACGCTTCTTCACCGACACTGAAGATCATCACAATATCGAAGTCGCCATCATCGGCGCTAATATCGCGGAGAAGCTCTTCACCGGGTACGAGCCGCTCGATAAAGACATTCAGGTCGGCAACAAAGTCTTCCGCGTCATCGGCGTGCTCGAAAAGGCAAAAAGCCCGTTCGGCGGCGACAACAATCCCGCCGACAGCATGATCTTCATTCCATACAGCGTGATGCATTCGATTTATCCCAATCAGGAAGATCATTTCATAGCGCTGGGCGCGAGGCAGGGAGAGCTCGATAAAATGGTCGATGAGGCGACCGATCTGATGCGCCGCCGCCGCCAGGTCCCGTTCGACAAACCGAACAGCTTCGAAATCAGGACGCCGAGCGGAATGCTCGAAACTTTCAATGATACGCTGGCGAAGGTAACGCTGATCGTCGTTCCCATTGTCGGTGTGGCGCTGCTCATCGGCGGCATCGGCGTCATGAACATCATGCTAGTCTCGGTGACCGAGCGGACTAAAGAGATCGGCGTGCGCCGCGCCATCGGGGCGCGCCGTGTCGACATCATCCTGCAATTCCTGCTTGAAGCCAGCATGTTGACCGGGGCGGGCGGAATCATCGGCATCATCGTCGGATTTCTGGTCAGTTTTCTGCTCAACGCGGTGTTAATGCCGGCGCGAGTGCCGCTGATCTATGTTTTCATCGGGTTCAGCGTCTCGGTCGCGATCGGGCTGATCGCTGGAATGTACCCGGCCTTCAAGGCGTCCAGACTGGACCCTATTGAAGCGCTGCGTTACGAATAGTGGAAAGGAACAAAAAACAGAGAGCGATTTTCCATTTGTCATTTGAGATTTGATGTTGGTCATTGGGAGATTTCCGGGCAATGACAGATGTACGATCTCATATTGAAAACGCCTTCCTGCCCGCCAAACTTTAATGAAATTTTCAATGGCCTTCGGCCTTCTCATTTGATAGAATCCCCGCACTTCATTAAGTACTGTTCCTTGTTCTTAAGGAACCCCCTCCCCCCAAGCCAGCTCCCATTGTCTGCCCCCTTAATCTTTGCCCCGGATGTCTGCCCCTAATGTCTGCCCCTAATGTCTGGTTGATCGGTGATCCTGAAAGATGAAGATGTGAAGGATAGTCACTGGCGCCATAGACCTTGATCTACAAGTGTGGGCCAGGTTCTCACTCTCATCGCGGTCTTGCCTCTAACCGGCAGTTAAAAATACGGGGAGATACCGCTACGAACTACGAAGTCGACCGGCCGGATGAATTCTGGCTGGAAGGTCGGAGTTTGTTTTTATGAAGATTTCATTGGAGGAGAAACCTATGCCTGGAGAGCTAAAAAGAAAGAACTATAGACGATGGTTGTCTATCACACTGAGCGCTCTTTGCTTGATCAACCTGCTTGCGCCGATGCTAGTGGCGCCCAACCAGCCTGTCATTGCTCAGAGTCAGAACTCATTTTCACTGAATACTTGTTCGGCCAGTCAATCTTTTGAGGCGACCATGTTCGCCCTCACTGCTAATAACCAGCTGCTGAGCTTCAACCCGGGCTACCCGAGCATAATCAACAGCACACGCAACATCACCGGACTCTCGCAGGGTGAAAGTCTCGTGGGCATTGATTTCCGCCCGGCTAACGGACAGCTTTACGCGCTGAGCAGCGCCAGTCGGCTTTATGTCGTCAATCCGTCCAACGGCGTTGCGACGCCGGTTGGCCAGCCATTAACCACGCCCGTGAATGGGGCCAGTTTTGGTTTCGATTTCAATCCGACAGTTGACCGGATTCGCCTGGTGAGCAACGCCGATCAGGACCTGCGGCTCAATCCGAACAACGCCGCCGTCGCGGCCGTGGACGGAACGCTCGTATACGCCGCGGGCGACGCGAACGCCGGACAGGACCCGAATATTGTCGGCTCGGCTTACACGGGTAATTTCGCGGGCTCGACGATGACCACGCTTTATGGCATTGATTCGGCTCGCGACACGCTCGTCACGCAAGGTTCAGTGGGCAGCGCGCCTGTTTCGCCGAACACCGGTCAACTCTTCACCATCGGCTCGCTCGGCATCGACACCGGTGATATGGTCGGATTCGACATCGCGCCGATAACGCCGCCTAACGCCACACCCGCCACGCCCGGCGCATTCGCCGCATTCGCCGCATTGACGCCGCCAGGCGGAGGCGCGTCGACGCTTTACACGATAAACCTGGCGACAGGCGCGGCCATGTGGGTCGGCCCCATCGGCGGCGGAAGGCGGCCGCAGACGATCCGCGACATCGCGTACGCGGTTCGACCTGAGAACGCCTTTGGGGTTACAGCCAGCAACAGACTGATCAAGTTCAATCCGGGCGTGCCTGGCGCCATCAACAATTCGGTCCCCATTTCGGGGATAGGCGGCGAGAATATCGTAGGGATTGATTTCCGGCCCGCGACTGGACAACTCTTCGCGCTTAGCGACGCCAGCCGCATCTATATCATCAATACTACAAATGGAGTCGCCACTCCGGTCGGCGGCGCGGCCTTCGCTCCGGGTCTGAGCGGGGCTAATTTCGGCTTCGATTTCAATCCGACGGTTGACCGGATTCGCCTGGTGAGCGACGGCGATCAGGATCTGCGGCTCAATCCGAACAACGGCGCGATTGCGGCCACGGATGGAACGCTCGCTTACGCCGCAACGGACCCGAACGCCGGACAGGACCCGAACATCACCGGCGAGGCTTACACCAACAGCTTCCTCGGTTCGCCAACGACTACGCTTTTCGGCATCGACACCAATCTGAACACGCTCGTGACTCAGGGTTCGCCTGGCGCCGCTCCCGTCTCGCCGAACAGCGGTCAACTGTTGACCGTCGGTTCGCTGGGCGCCGGGATTGATCCGAACGGCCTTACCGGCTTCGACATTTCATCGGAGAGCGGCGCGGCTTTCGCTTCGTTCAATTCGGACTCCGGCGGGCCCACGCAAATTTTCCAGATCAATTTAACGACCGGCGCGGCGACTCTTATCGGCGCAGTCGGCGTCAGCGAAATAGTTCGCGACATAGCGCTTGAGGTTCGCCTGCCAAATGTCATCGCCCTCACGGCGAGCAATCTACTGGTGCACTTCAACGCCGCGGCGCCGAGCCAGATCACGATGATTCGCGTCATCAGGGGATTGCCCAGGCGTGAAAAGCTTGTCGGCCTGGATTTTCGTCCCCTCACGGGGCAACTTCATGCTGTCAGCGCGTCCAACCGCTCTTATCTCATCGTCCTGAGCGACCCCGCCAGGGCGCTGGCTGTGCGGCTGGGCACGGTCAACCCACCGCTGAATGGGACTAATTTCGGATTCGATTTCAATCCCGTGCCCGATCTGATACGCCTGACAAGCGACGGCGATCAGGACCTGCGCATCAATCCGAACACCGGCCTGGTCGCGGGCACTGACGGGACGCTGGCTTACGCCGCCGGCGACCCGAACGCGGGCGCCAACCCGAACATCGTCGGCTCGGCTTACACAAACAGCTTCCTGGGCGCGAAGACGACCACGCTTTACGGCATTG
Organism: Blastocatellia bacterium; assembly: GCA_036274535.1. Classification (GTDB taxonomy): domain Bacteria; phylum Acidobacteriota; class Blastocatellia; order RBC074; family RBC074; genus JAJVID01. Next base: position 400 of record DASUFM010000632.1, on the reverse strand, counting down.
ACTCCGGTCTGGGCGCGCTCGTCACGCAGGGATCGGTCGGCAGTTCGCCGGTTTCGCCGAACACGGGTCAACTCTTCACCGTCGGTCCGCTTGGCGTGGCGACCGGCGGCGCAGTCGGTTTCGACATCGCGTCGCCCACCAACGCGGGCTTCGCTTCCCTGACTCCTTCGGGCGGCAATCAATCGCAACTTTACACCATCAATTTGAATACCGGCGCGGCGACCTCGATTGGCGCCATCAACATCAATGATCCCGTTATGGACATCACGCTTGGCGGCGTTTCTCGTCGCGGCTTCGACGTCTGTCTGCAGGACGACCGCACCGGAACCACGCTGCAGTTCGACTCCTGCACCGGCGACTACCAATTCTCCAAATGCGGCGCCGGCGCGTTTGTCATGAC
>DASUFM010000631.1:0-9882 GCA_036274535.1 Blastocatellia bacterium | reverse complement strand
GAACTCGGCGCGGCGGCCGAAGCGGCTGTGGCCACATACGTCGCGCCGGGCGACACCGATGAGTACTACCTGTTCTATTCCGGTGGCCATTCCGGAAACGTTTACGTGGCGGGCGTGCCCTCGATGCGCCACATCTCGACGATCCCGGTCTTCGCGCCCTACCCGGCCACCGGCTACGGCTTCGACGAAGACTCGAAGAAGATGCTCGGCGGCTACACCTGGGGCGACGTGCATCACCCGGCGATCAGCGAGACCAAAGGCGATTACGACGGCCGCTGGCTCTTCGTCAACGATAACTCCAACGACCGCGTCGCGCGGATCGACCTGCGCGATTTCAAAACCAAACAGATTCTCGGGCCGATTCCGAACGTCTCCGGCTTTCACGGCGGATCGTTCGTGACGCCGAACACCGAATACGTTCTGGCCGCGTCGCGCTTCTCGGTCCCGCTGCCGAAAGGCTCGTATGCCCCGATCGAGGAGTACGCGACGAAATACAACGGCGTCGTGTCGGGCGTGAAGGTCGATCCGAAGTCGGGAGAGATGAGCGTCGGCTTCCAGATCATCACGCCTCCATTCAACTGGGACCTGGGCGACGCGGGCAAGGGGCCGAGCGAGGGATGGGCCTTCTGGACCTCATACAACACCGAGCGCGCCACCGGCAAACTCGAAGTCACCTCGACGCAGAAAGACCGCGACTACATCGCCGCCGTCAACTGGAAAGAGGCGGAGAAGGCCATCAACGAGGGCAAATTCAAGACGATCAGCGGGGTCAAGGTGATCGATCCGAAGGAGACGCCCGGAATTATTTATCTGATCCCATGCAGCAAGTCGCCGCACGGCGTCGACGTCAGCCCCGACGGCAAATACATCATCGGCAGCGGCAAGCTGCAATCGATCACGACGGCGTTCAACTTCGAGAAGATGATGACCGCCATCCAGAATAAGAGCTTCAGCGGCAATGAGGACGGCATCCCGGTGCTCGATTACGACAAGGTCAAAGACGCCGAAGTCAACGTGGGTCTGGGGCCACTCCACACGCAGTTCGACGACCAGGGCTACGCCTACACCAGCCTCTTCGTCGAAAGCGCCATCGCCAAGTGGAAACTCGGCTCGTGGGAAGTGGTGGACAAGATTCCGGTGACTTACAACATCGGCCACCTCTGCGCGGCCGAAGGCGACACCGTCAATCCCGACGGCAAATACGTCATCGCGCTGAACAAGCTCTCGCATGGACGCCATCTGAGCGTCGGCCCGTCGCAGCCCGAAAGCTCGCAGTTGATCAACATCAGCGGCGAGAAGATGAAGATGCTTTACGACGCCTTCACCGAGCCTGAGCCGCATTACGCCCAGATGATCAGGACCGACAAGCTCAAACCGATAGAGGTCTATCCGAAAGAAGAGAACAAGAATCCGAACGCCATCTGGGACGTGAAAGACGCCAAGATCGAGCGCAGCGGCAGTAACGTAACGGTGAAGCTTGTGGCGGTGCGAAGCTCGTTCGAGCCGAACAAGATTGAAGTTAACCAGGGCGACACGGTGACCATTTACGTCACCAACATCGAACAGACCACGGACGAGCTGCACGGCTTCGGCCTCGGCGAATACAACATCAACGTGGTGATCGATCCTGGCGAGACCAAGACGATCAGGTTCGTGGCCGACAAGCCCGGGGTCTTCCCGTACTACTGCACCAACTTCTGCTCCGCGCTGCACCAGGAGATGCAAGGCTATCTGCTGGTTAAAGGCGGCGGAACGTTGGCCAAAGCAAAGTGATGGCGCAGGGGCGAGCGCAATCGCATTGAGAAAACATTGCCCATTGGCTATTGGGCGTTGGACATTGTTATGCCTGGGGAACGGTTTCCCCTCCTACAAAACAATGGCAAATAGCCACTGGTCAATGGACGATGATCAGAGCTTATCGCCACTGCGCTTAAGCTCCCCAATCGATTTGATGAGGCAACCTATGGAAATCGCACAATACTCAGCGCCGGACGCCGGCCTGACTGAACGCGCAACGACGGAGAGAGGCGCAATGAAAAACTGGTTGGACAAAGCAAACGCATTCTTTGAATTGCCGCTGACGCTCAGGAGCCGTGTGATGATTCTTGTGGCGGTCATCGCGCTGATCCCGGCGTTCCTGTTTCCGCTCTGGAATATGACGTTCACGTCAAACCAGTATCTGGACGGCCTGACGCTCAACATCTACTCGCACCGGCTCGAAGGCGGCAAGACGCCGACGCGCGACGACCTGCGCGAGATTAACGCGCTCAACCATTACATCGGCATGCGCCCGCTGCTCGAAAGCGATTTCAGCGAATTCGTCTGGATTCCCTTCGTCATCGGCGCGCTGGGGGTGCTGGCGCTGCGCGCGATGGTTATCGGCAAGATGTCGACCCTGGTCGACGTCTTCGTGCTCTTCTCCTACTTCGGGTTGTTCTCGTTCTGGAGCTTTTACAACAGGCTCCACACTTACGGCCACAACCTCGACCCGACGGCGGCGATCAAAGTGGCGCCGTTCACGCCCCCGCTCATCGGCAGGCAGGTGGTGGGCAATTTCACCGTGACAAGCTCTCCGGGCGCGGCGTCGTTCGCGCTCCTGGCGTTCGCGTTGTTGCTGCTGGCGGCGATTTTTCTTTCGAGAAAATCGAATCGGGAGGTGTAGCGATGGATACGGACCATACAGAAAAATTTAGCGCAGAAAAATGGCGCCTCGTGTTTTTCTGTCTTACATTTTTCTGTCTGGCGCCTGTGACAAAGTCCGAAACTCTGACAGTCGGCCCGTCGCCTGCGCGATTTCAATCGCTGCAAGAAGCCATCGCCGCCGCGAAGCCGGGCGATACGATTCAAGTTCAATCCGGCGTCTACACAGGCCAGTTCATTCTAGATAAACGACTCGCGCTCGAAGGCGTAGGCAAGCCCGTGTTGCGCGGCGGTGGGCGTGGCAGCGTCGTGATCGTGATCGCCGATCATTGCTCGATTCGCGGCTTCGTGATCGAACACAGCGGCGGCGATCTGCAGGCCGAAGATTCCGGGCTGCTGCTCAAATCGAACGAGAACACAGTCGCCGACAACGAACTGCGTGACACGCTCTACGGCATCTACCTTTACCACTCGCGGCAAAACACGGTTCGGAGGAACGCGGTTCGCGGGCGGCGCGAACTCGAAGTCGGCTCGCGCGGCGCGGGCCTGCACCTGTGGAATTCTCCCGACAATACGATCGAAGAGAACACGGTCACCGACGCCCGCGACGGGATGTACATTCAAAGCAGCCCCGGCAATAACATCCGCCGCAATCGCGTCTTTGGCGTCCGCTACGGCCTGCATTACATGAGTTCGGACGCGAACAAGTTCGAGGAGAACGTCTTTTCGGACAACGTGGCGGGCGCGGCGATCATGTATTCCCGCAAGATAGAGCTTCGCCGCAACGCCTTCGTCCATAATCGCGGCTTCAGCTCGTTCGGCATTCTCTTTCAGGATTGCGAAGAGAACGTGGCCGAAGAGAACTTCATCATCGACAACGCGACTGGCGTCTTCGCCGAGGCGCTGCGCAAGAGCGTCTTCCGCCGCAACGTGATCGCCGAGAACGATCTGGCGCTCCAAATCTTCAGCAGTTCGGCGCAGAACCTGTTTGTCGAAAACAACTTCGTCGAAAATCTCAGCCAGCTGCGACTCGTCGGCAGGCGCAGTGACACGCGATGGCAGGACGGCGGGCGGGGGAATTACTGGAGCGATTATCGCGGCTACGACCTGGATGGCGACGGCGTGGGTGATGTGGCGCACAAAGTTCAAAACGTTTTTGAATATCTTGAAGGCAATTATCCACGGTTGCGGCTCTACCTGAGCAGCCCCGCCGCGCTGGCGCTGGCCGCGGCTGAACATGCCTTTCCGATCATCAAAGGCTCGTCAGAGAAGGACGGGGCGCCTTTGATGAAACCGGTCCCCATTCATTTCCCTCTCGAAAAACCCCGGCAGACTGCGCCCGCTCGAACTCTCTTCGCCCTGCTTTCGCTCTCGCTCGCTGGCACAGCCATTGCCGCTATGTGGCGCGGGAGACTGCGATGATCCAGATAGAACATCTGATTAAAACATTCGGCGAACATACGGCGGTTGGCGGCGTCTCTTTCGAGATCGAACGCGGCGAAACGTTCGCGCTTTTGGGGCCGAACGGCAGCGGCAAGACGACCACGCTAAAATGCGTCGCCGGACTCGTCAAGCCATCGAGCGGAAAAATCCTCATTGATGGGTTCGACGTGTGGGAAAATCCGCAGCAGGCGCGGAGCCGGATGAGCTATTTGCCTCAGCGTGTAAGCTTCCCCGACAACCTGTCGGCGCGCGAGGTTCTGGAATTTTATCGCCGGCTGCGCAAACTCCCGCCCCGACGCGTTGACGAGGCCTTGAGCGGACGATTCAATTTCAACGGATTCGCCGACAAAGCGGTCGGGAAATTTTCAGGCGGAATGGTCCAACGTCTGGGGCTGGCCGTAGCCTGTCTGCCGGACGCGCCGATTCTGTTGCTAGACGAACCGACAGTGAGCCTCGACCTTGAAGGCGCGATTCGGTTCCGCGAATTTCTGCTCTCGCTCAAACGCGAAGGCAAGACGATTGTCTTCACCTCGCACACGCTGGCCGACGTCGAACGACTGGCCGACCGCGTGGCGATACTGGTTGGCGGGCGGCTTGTCGCGCTCGAATCAGTGGAATCGCTAAAACGCGCCGGCGCCGAAATCGCAAACTTCAGCACGCAAGAGCAGTCTCTCGAAGACATTTACCTGCGCTACATCAATGGACAAAACATCCTCTCCGAATATTCAAAGTAATCCGAAGCGGCTTTGCGTCGCCCTGCTGCTCGGCGCACTATGGCTGGCGAGTTGCGGCGCCCCGAAATTCGAGCCTGTCGAGATTGCGGCGGAAGATATGTGCGCTTTCTGCAAGATGGCGATCTCTGAGAAACAGTACGCCGCCGAGTTTCTCAATCAGGACGGCGACGCGTTCAAATTCGACGACATCGGCTGTCTGGCGAACCAGTTGAAGACAGTACAGAACCGCCGTAACATCGCCGCTTTCTTCATAATGGATTATGACGCGCGGCAATGGGTTAACGCCGAACAGGCTTATTTCGTCAGGTCCGATGGATTCAGAACACCAATGAGTGGCCGCGTCGTCGCATTCAAAGACAGGTCGAAGGCTGAAGAAGCGGCGGCGAAATACCACGGCAGATTGCTCAGCTTTGACGAAGCGTTCGGCGAAGCAGGCAAATAACATGATGAGTAAGCGAGCCTTAATCGAAACGCATCATTTTCTTGATTGACCTGACAGAAAGCCTAATGGGTCGCCCCTCCGAGCATCTGCCTCCCGGCGGCGTCATGCGGTTGATGTCCCGTTTCGATGAATGACTCATCCGCATCAAATCATCGTCCATCTCGCTCTTCGGATCGGCGCCGAACAGCGACGCTACGGCGTGCCCGACAGCTCCCGCCGGCGGGTAGTAAGAGAGTCTAAGGTTTGGTATTATAAGCGACCTTACCAAACACTCGCAGGTCAATCGGAATCGTTCGGGCGACCGCCCGGAAACAACTGCCCCAGGCAAAGAGAGGACAATGGATCAACCAGGGATTATTAACCTGAATGAACTGCAGCCTGAAGCCGCCGAGGCGCTCTTCCGCGGATTGCTTGAATCGGCGCCGGATGCGATCGTCATCGTCAACCGTGAGGGGCGAATCACGCTGGTCAACACTCAGGCCGAAAAGATGTTCGGCTACAGCCGCGACGCGTTGCTGGGCCAGCCGGTCGAGATGCTCCTGCCGGGACAGTTTCGCCAATCCCACGTCCGTCATCGAACCGATTACGCCGCCAATCCACATACTCGCCCGATGGGAATCGGATTGGACTTGCTTGGCGAGCGCAAGGACGGGAGCCGATTCTATATCGAGATCGGTCTCAGCCCTTTGCGGATGGAGAGCGAACTGCTGATCACCGCCATCATCCGTGACATCACCGAGCGCAAACAGGCGGAAGCGGAGATACGCAAACTCAACGAAGAGCTTGAGCGGCGCGTCGAGCAGCGCACGGCGCAACTGGAGGCTTCTAACAAGGAGCTGGAGGCCTTCTGTTACTCGGTCTCGCACGACCTGCGCGCGCCCGTGCGCCACCTGAGCGGGTTTGCAAAACTGCTGCAAAAAAGCTCCGCCGCCGCGTTGGATGAAAAAGGACTGCGCTACCTGCAAAACATCGAGGAATCGGCTGAGCTGATGGGCAAGCTGGTGGATGACCTGCTGGCGTTTTCGCGGATGGGACGGGCCGAGATGGCGACGACCCTCGTGAATCTCACCGAGTTGGTCAATGAAGTCCGCGAGGAATTGGGGCCGGATTACGAAGGCAGGAAAGTCGCCTGGGCCATCGGCGATCTGCCGACCGTGCAAGGCGACGCCTCTATGCTGCGCCAGGTTTTCGTCAACCTACTCTCGAACGCGCTGAAATACACGCGGCCGCGCGCGGAGGCGAAGATCGAGATCGGAAGTTTTGTCAAAGCGCATGGGACGGTCGTCTGCTTCGTGCGCGACAACGGCGTCGGGTTCGATCCGCAGTACGCCGACAAACTCTTCGGCGTGTTTCAACGGCTGCATCGGGCGGAAGAGTTCGAAGGCACGGGCATCGGTCTGGCATCGGTGCAGCGGGTCATTGCCAGGCACGGCGGCAGAGTCTGGGCGGAAGGCGCCGTGGACAGAGGCGCGACGTTCTATTTTTCATTGCCGAATATATCGTAAGAGGAACACTATGAGCCAGAATGGAAAAATCCTGCTGGTAGAGGACGATCCGAAAGACGTGGAGCTGACGCTGAGCGCGCTGGCGGATAACAACATCACGAATGAAGTCGCCGTCACACGCGACGGAGCCGAGGCTCTCGATTATCTGTATCAGCGCGGATGTTACGCCGCGCGGGCCGCTCACGATCCGCTGCTCATCCTGCTCGACCTCAAATTGCCCAAAGTGGACGGCCTGCAGGTTCTGCGCCAACTCAAGAGCGACGACCGGTTGAAATTGATCCCGGTCGTTATGTTGACCTCATCGAACGAAGAGAAAGACGTCATTCGAAGCTATAACCTAGGCGTCAATGCTTATGTTGTGAAACCTGTGGACTTCGATGAATTTGCCGCCGCGATCAGACAACTCGGTCTGTTCTGGACGATCACCAATCGCCTTCCGCAACTTTGATTGAAACTCGATGCAACCCCCACTGTGCATTCTCTTGCTAGAAGATAACCCGCTCGACGCCGAGTTGATCGAGGGGACCCTGAGATCGGACGGCGTCGAATGTGAAATCGACCGCGTGGATACGCGCGAGGGTTTCGAGGCTGCGTTGGGAAAGGGCGATTTCGACCTCGTCTTCGCCGATTACTCCCTGCCCGCCTTCGACGGCATGACCGCGCTGGCCATTGCCCGGCGGATGCGCCCTGACCTTCCATTCATCATCGTTTCGGGAAGAATCGGAGAAGAGATCGCGATCGAGGCGCTCAAGAGCGGCGCAACCGATTATGTGCTGAAGAACAACCTCTCTCGCCTTGCGCCGTCAATCCGGCGCACGCTGCGCGAAACCGAAGAGCAGGAGGCGCGTAGAAGAGCCGAAGAAGAGTTGCGGAAAGCGCACGCCGAGCTGGAGCTGCGCGTGAAAGAACGAACAGCCGAACTGGCGACGACCAATGAAGTCCTCCGCATCGAAGTCATCGAGCGGAAGCGCGTGGAAGAGCGGCTTCGGGAGAGCGAAGCGCGGCTGCAGAGCATTTTGAAATCTCTGGACGATTGCATCTGGTCGGCCTCGCCGGACGGAACGCAAATACATTACTTGAGTCAGGCCGTGGAGCGGATCTTTGGAAGACCTCCTTCCGATTTTTATGCGGCCCCCCAGCTTTGGCTCGAAACGGTTCATTCCGACGAACGCGCGAAGGTCGAAGAGGCGTTCAAGGCGCTGCTCGAAACTGGAGAACTCGACGTCGAATACCAGATCGTGCGCCCGGACGGCGCGACGCGGTGGGTTCACAATCGAGGTCACAGCACACGCGAAGAGAACGGGCGGTCGTTGCGGTTGGACGGCATTGCGACCGACATCACGGAAAAGAAATCGCTCGAAGTCCGATTCTTACGCGCTCAGCGGTTGGAGAGCATCGGCCGTTTGGCCAGCGGCATCGCGCACGACCTCAACAACATCCTTTCGCCGGTGTTGATGGGCGCGCAGATGCTGCAACTGAAATTGTCGAACGCCGACGATCAGCGTCTGCTGGAAATCATGCTGAGCAATGTCGAGCGCGGCGCGGACATAGTCAAACAGATCCTGTTGTTTGCCAGAGGCGTTCAGGGCGAACGCATCCCGTTGCAACTCAGGCATCTGATCCGGGAGATCATTAAAGTCGCCACCGAAACTTTCCCGAAATCCGTTCAGGTCAAATCCTCCATCTTAGAAGACCCGTGGATGATACTGGGCGACAACACACAGATCCACCAGGTCTTGCTGAACCTGTGCATCAACGCCCGCGACGCCATGCCGGATGGCGGCACGCTGATGATCAACACGGAGAACGTTAGGCTCGACGAAATCTATGCGCGGATGAATCCTGAAGCGCGGCCCGGCGAATATGTCATGATCGCCGTCGCAGACACCGGCGAAGGAATCCCGCAACAACTCCTCTCCAAGATCTTCGATCCATTTTTCACCACCAAAGAACAGGGCAAGGGAACGGGTCTGGGACTTTCCACTGTGCAAGGCATCGTCAAGGGCCACGGAGGCTTCGTCAACGTCTACAGCGAAGTTGGGAAAGGAACCGAATTCAAGATTTACCTGCCCGTCGCCGAATCGCCATACGCAATTTCGGAGGCTGTTCAGACCGACTGGCCGATGGGCGATGGCGAGTTGATCCTGGTCGTGGATGACGAAGCGGCGGTTCGCGAATTGGCCAAAAATGTCCTGGAAACATTCGGCTATCGCGCGCTTGTGGCCAGCGACGGCGCTGAGGCGATGGCAATTTACGCCGAGCGCCGGGATGAGATTCGGGTAGTGGTGACCGATCTGATGATGCCGGTGATGGACGGGCCGGCGACAATCCGCTCACTACAGAGACTCGACCCGGAGGTCAAGATCATCGCCGTCAGCGGGTTAAGCGGAAACGGGCGAATGCTCGAAGCCACGCAAGCGGGTGTAAAATCATTCTTGCCGAAACCATACACGGCGGACAGGTTGCTTAAGGCGATCTCAGAGATTCTGAAGTGAGAATGGGAAAGAAATGCCCGTCACCGAGGTAAGGGACGGCATGCCTGTGGAGCCTGATCACGTCTATGTCATTCCGCCCGACACGAACATGGCGATCAGCACTCCCATCCAAATCTTCGCCACCGACGTCAATGATAAGGCGATCGAGAAGGCTCGCGCCGCCGTCTATCCCGAAAGCATCACCGCCGACGTTTCGCCGGAGCGACTGAGGCGCTTCTTTATCAAGTCAGTGTGAACATTAAGCCACTTGGCGTGGTCTAGCCATACGCCAGCGGTGCGCCCTATCGGGAAACCCTGCAGGCCATCAATATTCTCGGCAGGCATTTCAGCGCGCGGCTCGGTGGCTTCGAGCAGGGCTTGAGTCTGGGGGCGGCGTGGAACTGTCGACGGCCAATAAACTCCCTCTGGTAGAGCTCCGGGCGCAGGCTCTGACTTCATTCAACCTCTATCGCCGATTTGTGGGCGAGGCCTATTTCCGTTCCCTGGGCGATGAAAAGACGCATGCCAGTCTATGGTTCAACTATGTGCGGCGGTCGAAGGACGACTTCTTGTCCATATTCATCCATAGAATGAAAGTCTGAACAAAATACATCATTCAGGGATGACTTCCAGTCGCGCCTTCT
>DASUFM010000630.1:0-21123 GCA_036274535.1 Blastocatellia bacterium | reverse complement strand
TAGTAATCGGTGGCAAAGTTCGATTGACCGCCCCGGAGAAATCCTTCGGAGTCGCGCTCATTCCGCTATTGAAGATTCCGACGACGCGTGAGCTCAACACCGGACTCGAACGCGGGCGCGGCACGGGTGCTTTCGATTATGGATTGATCGCGGCGGTCGATGGCCGCCTCTCCAGGTATGTCAATCTCAGCGGCAACGTCGGATTCATCAAAAAAGGCGACCCGCGCGCCGAGGATATGAACCTGGGCCCGTTATGCGTCGGTTGCGGAGTCATTCAGGGCTTCGGGTCCAGCGAACGCTCGCTGGATCTGCCGAACGAAGTTCGACTCGGCGTCGGAATTGATTTTCCGCTGAGCCAGTATCTGCAACTGATCGGCGAACTCAACTCGACAGTCTTTGTCGGTTCACGCACGCCAAGCCTTCTCGAAAACGATCCGTTCAATCTGGTGGCGGGCGCGCGCATCTACCCGGCGCGATGGTTCGCAATCCACGCCGCCTACCAGCGCCATCTCAATCAGTCGAACAGGGATATCGTTCACGATGCGGACGGGTTTATTTTCGGACTTTCACTGGGCCACCTGAACAGCCGTAAGGAGCCTGTTCCGCCGGCGCCGCCCAATCAGCCGCCGGCGGTCACTCTTGCGGTCGGTCCCGTCACGGCCGGTTCGGCAGATCTGTTGCGAGCGTCGGCCAGCACGGTTTGCGTGGGCGACAAAGTGACGTTTACGGCCACGGCTACCGATCCGAACGGAGACCCGCTGCTCTATTCGTGGAAGGCTTCCGGCGGGCAAATCGTCGGGCAAGGCGTCAGCGTCCAATTAGACACTGCCGGGCTCGAGCCGGGCGATTATACGGTGACGGTCGATGTCAACGACGGCCGCGGAGGCGCCGCTTCCGATTCCAAGACGATTCGTGTAGAAGCTTGCCCGCCGCTCACCGTCTGCTTCAACCCGAACCTCGACGTGACGGCCGTGCCGAGTTCGGCCGACGCGGGTGAGAAGATCAACCTCTCGACCACCGGCGTGTCCGGCGGACGCAACTTCGGCGCGGTCCGATACGAATGGTTGACGACGGCCGGAACGATCAGTGGCAGCGGCCTTGCCGTCGTGCTCGATACGACCGGCGCGGCCCAGGGCTCGACCATCACTGTTACGGTCAGGGCGACTTCCGAGGCCGGCGGCTGCTCGGCCAGCGGTTCCGCCACCGTCAGCGTGAAGACGCCACCGCCGCCGCCGAAACCGCCGGAGTTTAGCGAAATCGGCCAATGCATGACCTTCAAGCTTAACAACGCTCGCGTGGACAACGCCTGCAAGGAGATCTTGCAGAATCGTGTGGCTCCCGCGTTGCAGGCCGACCCGGCCGCCACGCTTGTCATCGACGGTTTCCGCGCCGATAACGAGCGTCCGGCCAACCTCGATCTGCAGCGCGCCAAGAACGTGCGCGACCGTCTGGCTGACGGCGCCAGCCTCAACGTCCAGATCGACGTCAACCGCATCTCCGTGCGGCCCGGCGGCATTTCGATGGACGGCAGCCAGGTGAAGATCTACTTCGTCCCGAGAGGCGCCGCGCTGCCTCCGGGGCCGGCCGCGGTAAATGTCGGCCCGGTCACCCCGGAAAAGAAGGCCGCGCCTCCCAGACGACGTTAAATCGTCAATCAGCGCCCCGGTGATTGAAACCTATAGAGGCAGGCGGTTATCTTATCGCCTGCCTCTTTTTGCATTAAGAGAGTTTTCACCGCCGCGGGACGCAAAGGCGCGCAGAGGAATGCAAGCATTGATTTTTCTCCGCGTCCTCTTGCGCCCTGCGGTGGATGGGCATGTACTCATTACTAATGACTTCAGACAGATTTAAATGGAAAGCGTCGAGCTGAACAATAAGGCCGTCGGGAAAACTGAAATCGGATATGAGAAAATTATCTGTGTGATTGCCTTCATTCTGGCGATGATCGTCGCCGTCTGGCTACGCTTCGATCAGATCGGCGTCAAACCCTTTCACCACGATGAAGGAGTAAATTCCCATTTCCTGCTGACCCTGGCCGCCCCCCAGGGTTCGTACCGATACAATCCGGAAAACTATCACGGCCCGACGCTCTATTACATCGCATTGCCCGCGCTGCTCGTCTTCGGCAAAACCGACTTCGCGCTGCGATTCACGCCGGCGCTGTTTGGAGTCCTGAGCGTGCTGATGGTCTGGTTGTTGAGGAAGCATTTAGGCCCGATCGGGACGCCGGTCGCGGCTTTTATGATGGCGCTCTCGCCTGGCCTGGTCTATTTCTCGCGCGACTTCATTCACGAAATGTCATTCGGCTGTTTCTCGCTGGGCATCGTTGTCGGCGCCTGGCGCTACGCCGAAACGAAGAGTTTCGCCTGGCTTGCGCTGATGGCGAGTTCCGCCGGGCTGTTGTTCGCCACCAAAGAGACGGCGATCGTCACCGCTGCCGTCATGATCATCGCCGCCGTCTGCGCGGAACTCTGGGTGATCATGCGAAACACGGCCGGGACTCGCGAGACCCCGATTGCGAGCGAATTCCGGCGCGATTGGATGGCCGTGGCGCCGTCGCCCGATCACTATCTGGCGGCGCTGATGCTCTTCATTTTTATCAATATCATCTTATACTCCTCTCTCTTCACGAACTGGCAGGGCGTGCCGGACGCGGTCAAATCGATCTTTCTCTGGACAGGCCGCAGCGGCAGCGAGCACAAAAAAGAGTTCATGTACTACATCGGCATTCTGTTCAAACTCGAATTGCCTCTGCTGACAGGCTCGCTGCTGGCCGGAATCTTTATCGCGCGTAAAGGGACGAAGTTCTGGCTCTTCGTCGCCGCCTGGACTCTGGGAATAACGCTGGCCTATTCAATCATCGGATACAAGACGCCCTGGCTGATGATCAGTTTCCTGGTTCCGATGGCGCTTCTTTCGGGCCACGCCGCACAGCGGATCTACAGCGCATCTCATCTTCTCTCAGTCAGGTCGCTGTTGGCGGCGGCGTTTGTCACGGTTCTGATCTTCAATTTCCGCATGGCTCGGACTGTCAATTTCGAGAAATACGATGACAACAGCAACGCCAGCGGCTACGCCACAACTACCAGACGCAACCTGAATCTTATACCGGATGACGACGGGCTTTACGGCTACGTTTACGCTCAAACCGACAGAAACATCTTCGATCTGGTACAGGCGCTTAAAGACGAGATCGACAAGCTGCCGTCCGGCTCCCAGACGCCGGTTTACGTGGCAATGCCGGAATACTGGCCCTTACCCTGGTACCTGCGCGATTATCCGAATGTGGATTTTTCGGGCAGACTTCCCGCAAATACGAACGGCCCGCCGGAAATTTCGCAACCCATCATCATCGCCAACGCTAACCAGCGACCGATACTCAACGAAATGCCCGGATGGCGCTTATTGCCGCAGTCCTTCACCCTGAGGCCGGGCGTGGAACTCGTCATTTATGTCCGTGACAACACGGGACAACAATAGGCTATAAATGAGGAAAAAGTTCTTCATCGTTTTGGGCGCGATTCCGCTGGTCGCGCTTGGCGTTTTCTTCTTTTTCCTGCCCGGTTACGTTGGCCGGCGGATGAATCCCACGATCGAGCACCCGCCTTACGCGGCGTCGAAAAGGGCTCAGGCGCTGCATAAAAACCTGCTCGTCGCCGATCTGCACGCCGACACGCTGATGTGGGATCGCGACCTGTTGAAGAAAGGCGATTGGGGCCACGTCGACCTGCCGCGGTTGATCGAAGGTAACGTGGCCGCGCAGGCCTTCACGGTCGTCACAAAAACGCCGCGAGACATGAACATCGAATCGAACAGTGGCGCCACCGACAACATCACGCTGCTGGCGATGGCCGAACGATGGCCTGTCTCTAGTTGGCTGGATTTGACCCAACGCGCGTTATATCAGGCCAGACGTTTACAGGAAGCGTCGGCGCGCTCGAATGGAAAGCTCGTGATCCTGCGAACGCGTCAGGACGTGACGAACTTTCTGGAACGGCGCAAGACGGACACTGAAATCGTCGGCGGATTCCTGGGCCTGGAAGGCGCGCACGCGCTCGAAGGCGAACCGGCCAACCTCGATCGTCTTTACGACGCCGGTTTCCGGATGATCGGAATGGCGCATTTTTTCGACAATCAAATGGCCGGGTCTGCCCACGGCGTCGAGAAACACGGCCTGACCGATAAAGGCAGAGAGCTCGTGAAACGAATGGAAGATAAAAAGGTGTTCGTTGATCTGGCCCACGCCTCGCCGAAAACGATTGACGATGTATTGCGAATAGCCGCCAGACCGGTCATCGTTTCGCACACCGGCGTGAAAGCGACCTGCAATAACATGCGCAATTTGAGCGACGATCAACTCAAAGCGATCGCGAATAACGGAGGGATCGTAGGAGTCGGATTCTGGGATACGGCCGTCTGCGGGCGCGACGCGGCTGCGATTGCGAAAGCCATTCGCCACGCGGCCAATATTATGGGCGTCGACCACGTGGCCCTCGGATCGGATTACGACGGCGCTGTCGAAGCGCCCTTCGACGCCACCGGCGTCGTTCAGATCACTGACGCTTTGCTGAGAGAAGGATTCAACGAAGACGAAGTCAGAAAAATCATGGGCCAAAATGTGTTCCGCCTGCTTCAGTCCTACCTGCCATAGGTGAAAGGGTGAAAGGGTGAAAGGGTGAAAGGGTGATAACCCCTTCCCCCTTTCACCTCTTCACCCCTTCACCTCTTCGTTCTTTCAATCCCAATCATTTCACTACCGTCTCGCTCACCGTCTCGGACCGCGCGCTCTCATTGCCGGAAGCGTCAACGGCGGTAATCTGATAGAAATATTTCTTGCCTACCTGCGCGTGATCATCGCGGAATGAGGCTGTCTTGTGTAGTTCCGGATTGATCTTGACCCATTTTTCCGGCGCCGCGTTCTCTTCCTCGGCCCGGTAGATGTTGTAGCCGGCGACATCGGGTTCGGCGCTGAGCGGCCAGAAGAGGCTGACTATACTGTTGATCGAAGCGATGGTGATCGGCGCCGGCGGCTCGGGCGGAAACGTGTCTTTCGGAGTGTAGTTGAACGGCTGGCTGTTATCGCTCTCAATCGATTCGCTCGGACTCGCTGAACCAGGCCTTAAGGAAAGGCTTCGCACCATGTATTGATAATTGACGCCGAACTGAAAATCGCGGTCGATGAAATGCGGATCGAGCAAAGGTTCGTCGTTGATCTTGCTAAACGCCCCTCCCTGACGCCGGTAGATGTTATATCCGGCGATGTTGGCCGGATATGTTTCATTCATATTGCCCGCCGGCGGATTCCAGGTGAGTTCAATCTGTTTCTCGAGTTGCTTCGCCCCCAAACCGCCAGGCGGCAGAGCAAGGCTGAGCACGGGCTCGATCACGGCCCAATTCGAGAAATCGGTGGCCCGTCCGGCGGTGTCGTAGGTCCGAACCGCGTAACGGTAACGATTGCCCTGCAGGTCGCTCTTCAGATTCAACGGGTCGTTGTGAAAGACGCTGGAAGAACCGAGCGGCACATCATCAGCCAGAATCGAATAGATCAGGCTGGCTTTTTCAGAAAAGGTTTCTTGCGACACTGCCATCGGCGCGTCGGCCGGCTCGATCAGGCGGTATACATCGATCCGTTGCAGTTTCGTGCGCGGTTCCCGCCTGTACTGGAAGTTCAGGATGAGATTCGCGCCGCGCTGTTCGACGCCCAGGGTTTCAACACGAATTGGCGCTCGCAACTTCGTCGGCGGTAGAGGATCGCCGATCTTGCCACATGCGGCCAGGAAGACGGAGAGACAGAGGAACAGAGGATAGAAGATGGAAGATGGAAGATGGCGATCCTCGATCCTCGATCCTCGATCCTCGATCCTCGACCCTACGTCCCCCCGTCTGTTCTTACAAAATGTATCTACTGAGATCTTCATCCTTCACGATATCGGCCAGCATATTGCGCACGTATACGGCGTCCACGATCTGGCGTTTCTCTTTCAAATCGGGTCCTTCGAACGAAATCTCGTCGAGGACTTTCTCGAGGATCGTGTGCAGGCGGCGCGCGCCAATGTCTTCGGTGGTTTCGTTCACCTTGAAAGCGAAGTTGGCCACTTCGTCAATCGCGTCCTCGGTGATTTCGAGGGTTACGCCTTCGGTCTCCATCAACGCCTTGTATTGCTTGATCAGAGCGTTCTTCGGCTCCGTCAGGATTCGCTTGAAGTCATCGATGGTCAGCGGCTGCAATTCGACGCGGATCGGGAATCGGCCCTGCAATTCGGGGATCAGATCCGCGGGCTTGGAAACGTGGAACGCCCCGGCCGCGATAAAGAGGATATGGTCGGTGCGAACCATGCCGTATTTGGTGTTGACCGTGGTGCCTTCGACGATCGGCAGTATGTCGCGCTGCACGCCTTCGCGCGAAACGTCGGGGCCGTGGCCCGATTCGCGCCCCGCTATCTTGTCTATCTCATCCAGGAAGATGATGCCCGAGGATTCGATGCGTTCGAGCGCGACCCGGGCGACCTGATCCATATCGACCAGTTTCTGCTCCTCTTCCTGCATCAGGTACTCCATCGCCTCGTCAACGCGCATACGGCGGTTCTTGGTTCGGCCGCCGAAGAGCCCGGGCATCATGTCCTTGAGGTTGATGTCCATCTCCTCGATGCCCTGGTTGGTATAGATCTCGAATGACGGGAAGTTGCGTTCGCGAACCTCGATCTCGACCATTCGCGCGTCGAGCTTGCCTTCGCGCAACTGCTGCCGGAACTTTTCGCGCGTCCGATTGTAGGAATCCAGCGCGGCGCCTTCGCTGGGTTCGATCACTTCGATGGAGGAATCCATGGACGCCGCCTTGTTCGGCGGCAGCAGCATGTCGAGGATGCGCTCTTCGACGTTCTGCTGCGCCTTGTCGGCGATCTCTTCGACTTTTTCCGCGCGGACCATGTCAATCGCGATCTCGGCCAGATCGCGGATCATCGATTCGACGTCTCGCCCGACGTAGCCGACCTCGGTGAATTTCGACGCTTCGACTTTGAGGAAAGGCGACGACGAAAGCCTCGCCAGACGCCGCGCGATCTCCGTCTTACCAATGCCGGTCGAGCCGATCATGATAATGTTCTTCGGCATCACGTCCTGCGCCAGGTCGGCCGGAAGCTTCTGCCGCCGAATCCGGTTGCGCAGGGCGACCGCGACGGCGCGCTTCGCCGCCGCCTGACCGACCACGTGTTTGTCCAATTCGGCGACTATCTGCCGCGGCGTCAACTCGTCCAGACTCAAATGGTCCTCAATTTCGCCTGAAAGGTAAATAACCATAACGTAGATGTCAGATGCCAGATGTCAGATGTCAGAAGTTGACGTGGCGCGTGAGCGACTGACATCTGACATCTGACATCTGACATCTTATTTCATATTTCTTCGATCACCAGATTCAAATTACTGTATATGCAAATTTCGCCGGCGATCTTCATCGATTCTTCCGCGATCTGGCGCGCGGAAAAATCGGTATGTCTGGCCAGCGCGCGCGCCGCGGACAGGGCGTAAGGGCCGCCGGAACCGATGGCGACTATGCCGTCGTCAGGTTCGATCACGTCGCCGTTGCCGGAAATAACCAGCGTGCTCTGGAGGTCGGACACGACCAGCAACGCCTCCAGATTGCGCATCATCTTGTCTGTGCGCCAGTCTTTGGCCAATTCGACCGCCGCGCGGTTCAGTTGGCCGTGAAACTGCTCCAACTTCGATTCGAAGCGCTGGAACAGCGCGAACGCGTCCGCGGTCGCCCCGGCGAATCCGGCTATCACTTTATCGTTGTAAAGGCGGCGGACCTTGCGCGCGCCCGATTTCATAATCGTCTCGCCCATCGTGACCTGGCCATCGCCGGCGATCACTACGTGGCCGTTTCGGCGAACCGCGAGGACCGTCGTGCTGCGCACTCGCGCCCCCTTCCAGCTTAGTGATTTATTGCCTGATTGCAATGGATATGCCATGAATCGGACTATAGCCACCGCTCGCAAGAGTTGTCAAGAAACGCGTTCGAGCCCGATTTTACAAGAGTGGCGCGGCGCGCCCGCGGCGCCACAGGATGAGCGGAATGAATCACAGGCATTCCGCATATTCATCGCCTCTTCGGGAGGGCGAGGTTGACAGCCTAAATCGGCTTAAGATACTTTTCCTCACTTCAAGCGAGGCGTCATTTTCCGTCGTATCCACCGCTTGATCAAATCAATGTCGTTCGTCTCGCGGCTGACGCGAGGCGCGGATTGAAACCAATCAACCTGACAGGAGAAGCACAATGGCAATTAAAGTTGGAATCAATGGATTCGGCCGGATCGGGCGCAACGTCCTGCGGTCGGCTCTGGGAAACAAGGAAATTGACTTCGTCGCGGTCAATGATTTGACCGACACCAAAACCCTCGCGCATCTGCTCAAATACGATTCGATCCTCGGCAACCTCGAAGAGGATATCTCTTACACCGAAAACTCCATCAAGGTCGGCGGCGACGAATTCCGCGTCTTCGCCGAAAAAGACCCGGCCAAAATCCCCTGGGAAGAGGTTGGCGCGCAGATCGTAATCGAATCCACCGGCCGCTTCACCGACAAAGAGAAAGCAGCCGCTCATCTGCGCGGCCCGGTTAAGAAAGTGATCATCAGCGCCCCGGCCAAAAATGAAGACATTACCATCGTGATGGGGGTCAACGAGAAGGCTTACAACCCGGCCAAACATCACGTCATTTCAAACGCCTCATGCACGACCAACTGTCTGGCGCCGGTCGCCAAGGTGGTCCATCAGAAATTCGGAATCAAGAAAGCTCTCATGACCACCATTCACTCCTACACGAATGATCAGGTCATCCTCGATTTCCCGCACAAGGACCTGCGCCGCGCCCGCGCCGCCGCGCTCTCAATGATCCCGACCTCCACCGGCGCCGCCAAGGCCGTCGCGCTCGTCCTGCCTGAACTGAAGGGCAAATTCGACGGCATCGCCGTGCGCGTCCCGACGCCGAACGTCTCGCTGGTCGACGTCGTGATGGAAGTCGAAAAAGAAACCTCAACGGCCGAAGTCAACGCCGCGCTGAAAGAGGCCGCCAACGAAGAACTCAGAGGCATCCTGGCTTTCGAAGAAGCCCCGCTCGTCTCTTCGGACTTCAAGAAAAATTCCAACTCGTCAATCGTCGACGCCGAAAACACCAAGGTCATCGGCGGCAATATGGTCAAAGTCCTCTCGTGGTATGACAACGAATGGGGCTATTCCTGCCGCGTCCGCGACCTCATCACCTTCCTCGCGTCGAAGGGACTGTAGTTTCGAAACGCGCCTTATGACCTTTGAAAAATAAATGGCAATCGTGTAGGGGCGGGTTTTCCCCGCCCCATCGCCTATTGCGTCAACCAGGGCGGGGAAAACCCGCCCCTGCACTGCTGGGCGCATTATTTATCCAAAGCCGTCGGGCGGGACTACGAACTAAACTGTAAAAGCAAAAAGGCGCTGCGCAAATATCAAAGTTTGCGCTGCGCCTTTTGTTTATGATTGCTGGAGCGGGAGACGGGACTCGAACCCGCGACGTCCGGCTTGGGAAGCCGACATTCTACCACTGAATTACTCCCGCTCGATTCGAGCGAGCATAAATTACCACAGGTAATCATCGGCTGCCAAGCAGCCTTTGACTCGCCCGCTCTTGGTTGGCGCAATAATCGGCTTGCTGACGAACGCACCGACTTGCATAGCGCGAATGCCGACTTTCATCATTGCGATCTCGGCTTTCCTCATCTGATCGGGGATCATACTTCCTGCCTCCGGGGTGAATTGAGGAGCCGCGCATTATCAATATTTCGATGGCTGTTGTCTATATATTTTGAGAGAGCAAATCGCGCACTGCTCCCCGAATCACCGCCGGCTCTATATCGTCGCGCACGACCACGGAACCGATCGTCGTGGGCAGGATCAGCGGCAGTTTGCCCTGCGCGACTTTCTTGTCGTGCGACATTGCGGCGATCACGTCCTGAGCCTTCAGATCGTCAATGCCCGGCAGCGGACCGAGCTTATCTATGCCGTATCTGAGGGCGTCGGCTTCTATTGGCGCAAGTATGCCGGCTTTCTCCGCAATCCTAGAAGCGCATTTCATTCCGTAGCCGACGGCCTCGCCGTGTTTCAGCCTCCGATAGGCAGTGACGGCTTCGAGCGCGTGTCCGACGGTATGACCGAAATTGAGGATGCGGCGCAAACCTGATTCGCGTTCGTCGGCGGTGACGACTTCGGCCTTGATCTCGCAACTGCGCGCAATAACGTGGGAGAGCGCCGCCGGATCGAGATGGTTGCGCAAATCAAGTTGCTCTTTGATCAACGCAAACAGTTCCTCATCGCGGATCACGCCGTATTTGACGGCTTCGTAAAGCCCCGCGCGTAATTCCCGCCCCGGCAGGCTGCTCAGAACATCCGGATCGATGATTACCGCGCGAGGCTGATGGAAAGCCCCGATCAGGTTCTTGCCGAGCTTGTGATTGACCGCCGTCTTGCCCCCGACCGAACTGTCTATCTGGGCAAGCAGCGTCGTCGGAATCTGGATGTAATTGACTCCGCGTAAAAAAGTCGCGGCGACAAAGCCCGCAAGGTCGCCCACCACGCCGCCGCCGAGCGCGATCACGCCGTCGGATCTTTCAAAGCGATTGGCGATCAGAAAACCCCACGCGGTTTCGGCCGTGCGCAGGGATTTCGCCCGCTCGCCGTCGCCCATCAGATGTGTCAGCGTAGCGAATCCCGCCTTCTTCAAACTCCTTTCGACAGTCTTGCCGAAGAGCCCGTGAACCTTCGGGTTCGAGATGATCGCAAGGCGGCGAGTCTTGTCGCCGAGCGCGGCGCGAGCGATTTCGCCTGTCCGAGACAATACGCCGCCGGCGATAGTGATGTCGTAACTGCGTTCGCCAAGAGAAACGTGAACTGTTTGGGTCATGAGAATGCTTGTAAATATAGGAGGGCTTCTATTTCAATGTATGTCAATGCCGCAGGCGACTGAAATCAGGCAACACACGATCAGAATAAAGCGCAGCATAATCCCTCCCTTGAATGTCATGCGGATCGGCCTTCCAGTGATCCCGTCAACTCGGAAGCGAGCCAATCGAAATCGAGCGCGCCCAGCCCGATCATAGAAGCTAGTTCTTCGACCGTGTATCGCCGCCCCGTGTTCCATATATCGATCAGCGTCTCGCCAGCCTTGCGCGAAGCCCACCAGCGCAAGCCGAAATGCGTTTTCAGGTACTCGCGCATCTGGGACTCGAAGGCCGAAGCCCTCAGGAAATCCGCCGAATGAAACGCGTCGTCGAGCGAGCGCAGACGTTCCGTCCCGTCGAAGCGAACGCGCGCGGCGTCGGTCATCAATTCGGCGTAACCCGTTCCCGCGCCGCCGGAGTGGCCGGAGTGGAATGCCGTCTCGTAATCCAGCAGAGCCGCGCGCCGACGCAGCCGAAGCAGCCTGAAAACCGCCAGCGCGCGCCGGAACTCCATATTCTCCACAAAACCTGACGTGGTCATCAGCCAGCGCTCATCGGCGATGAGGCCCTCAAAGAGCAATCCCCAGGCTTCGACGACCGCGAGGTCTCCGCCGAGGCGGAATTCCGGGTAAACGCCGCTCGAAGTCCAGGCGTAAAGTTGCGCGTGTCCGGCCTCGCGAAGCAGTTCGCGATAATTGGCCTGACCGCCGGTCAGGTTGACGGAGAGCCTTATTTCATAGGGCACGCGAATAGGCGAGCAGAAGGCCTGAGATTGTTTAGCCGGCCGCGGCTCGGAATCTATGGCCAGGTTCGATTGTTTTTCGGCGTTGAAGCCGAGCGCGGCGAAAAGCTCTCGATAAACTCCGAGCATTCTTTCACGCGGAAAGAAATGGTCGAAGCGCGGGAACCTTTGCAGGAAGCCCAGATCAGCCTGCGTCGCATCTTCCAGAGAGACGCCGCTCTCTCGCGGTAACAAGGCCGCAAGCGCGTTGACGTAGCAGCCCTCGGTCTTTGACAGAACGCCCCGCGCAAGCTCGGCGAGCCTCACGTAATCGAGCCCTCTCAGTTCGCCGAGCATCGCAAGACGATTTTCATAACCCAGTTCCCGCGCGCCGTCGCGCAGCTTTTCAAGGCGTTCGGCCCGCAAATCCTGGACGGCTTCAATCACGCCGGCTCGGCGGGCAAATAATTCGCGCCGGCGGGCTGAATCCGTTTCGATGGCGAGCAGCGAGGCTGATGAAAGAAACGGAACCTTACGCTCGCGCCAATCGATCAGCGCGTTCGCTTCGTAATCTTCGATTTCATCGGAGACCTCCCGCGCGCGTGATTGCAGAGAGCCTTCCACGGCGAAAGCTATCAGCCGCTTGAGGCCGGTCCTTTCGGTCTCCCTCTGTTCGGACGT
This sequence comes from Blastocatellia bacterium, assembly GCA_036274535.1. Classification (GTDB taxonomy): domain Bacteria; phylum Acidobacteriota; class Blastocatellia; order RBC074; family RBC074; genus JAJVID01. The sequence continues at coordinate 8,759 of DASUFM010000630.1, read as the reverse complement.
GTCTTCGAGTTTCGCGCGTAATTCGGCGATGGCGGAAGACTTGAACAGATCGCTGTATTCACTGCGGATGCGCGCGATTTCGCGGCCATGTTTCTGGCCGGAACGGAAAAGGTAATCTTCGCGATGAAGCTCGGTATGGAATTCGCCGAAGCGTTGGCGGTATTCGCTAAGCATTGCGCGCTCTCGATTCAGCCCCCGCATTCATGTTCGGAGGCGCCATTGTTTAAATGTCGAAGAGCGCAACATAGCTAATGGTGAGAGAATGAGTCAAGAAGGCGAGAACATCAGACTCCCTGAAAGAGAGTCTGCCAGAGAGTCTGGTCGACGCATGCGCTGCATGCGGCGCATCCCTAGCCGCAATCCTTCACAAGCCGCAGTCATGCGCCGGCCAGACTATCCGGATATATTGTATTTATGAAAAAATAAAAGGCGCTACAATCGTGGGAATATGTAGCGCCTCATATAAGTGTGGTTACCTTCCTCACCCTGGTAACCACCTGACACCGTCAGTGGAACTAACCACTTGGTATCTCGTTGCCCCACTTAGACTAAGGCAATCATGGCGCCACGGAATTCCGCGAGATGAGAAGTCGTGAAAAGTCTAATGAACATAGGCCCTTCGCGCGATTGAAGCTATCAAGGCCGGCAATCGTGACCAAAGGTCTTCGAGTAAAACTTACCCGATCAGGAAAAAATTGCTATGAAATAATTTCCATCCGAATATGCCACTTAAGCAATCATAGTTTCTCCGAATGTGATAGAATCGCCACAATTGCCGCAACAGATGAGCGGCCGCATTTTGACCTTCGGTTTGATGTTCGCGAGTGATGTTCGAGTGATGTTATGAACCTGAAAATATCTCGTATCAGTCTGTCGCTATTGTTCCTCGTTTTTTGTTCATTCGACGCGTTCGCGCAGATAGAGTTCGACCGGCCGAAGACGGAAAAGCCGCTGGATAATCCGTACATGATCAACGCGCCGCGCGAACAGATTTTGGAAACCGTGCGCGAGGTCCTGAAAACCTGCGCGATTCAGGTTGACGACACTCTGAGCAAGCCGAGCGAGGGTAAGATCGTTACTAAAAGCGTTGTTTTCACACGCGGCGTGACGGCGAAAGAGGATCTGAACCATCTGGCGAAGATGCCGGCGAGCGAAGTACGCAACTGGCAGCAGGGCCGATGGAGTCTGGAGATCAGCGCCATACCCCTGGACGAGAGCCGTTCCCAGATTTCCGTAACCGCGCATATCGAGGGCAAGGTTATCGACGCGGCGGGCGGCGCCAAATGGATCGAGGGGCGGTCAAACGGCTCTGTCGAAGACGAAGTGTTGAGAGGGCTGGCGGGCAGAATCCTCGGCATCGATCTGGGCGTCAGGGTTAGCAGTGGACGTCCGACGCGCCGCATCCTGAGTTGCGAATATTGACGGGCCGAGCGCCGGACGGGTAAGGGTTATGACTTTACGCTTCCTGTTCTCAATTTTTTGCATCATCTTCATCTTCTCGGTCGCCGGGGCGCAGAGCGCCGGCGCGGCGAATCCTCCCTACGACGACCGGCTTCCGGCCGGGGAGCAGAACGAAACCATGCTCGACACGCTCAAGCGCATGCAGATCAAGCGTGAAGAGGATGAGCACAAAAAAATACTGGAGAAAGGCGCGCAGCTCGAGCGCGACGCGGAGAGCCTGGCGAAAGAGGCCGTCAACGGCCATCTTCCTCGCAAAGACGAGAAAAAGCTGCGCGAGATCGATAAGGCCGCCCGCAAGATCCGCTCGGAATTCGGCGGCGGCGGCGACGACACTCCGCTGGACCCGATGCCCGCCAACCTGGACGAAGCGCTTAAACGGCTGGACGACGCCAGCGAGCGTTTGAACAAACACCTGAGCAAGACTTCGCGCCGTGTGATTTCCGTGAGCGTGGTGGAAGTCGCAAACGAAGTCACTCAACTGGTAAAAATCCTTCGCGGTTATATACTGTGATCCACAACGGGTGTGGCGCGAGTTGTATACTCGCGCCGCCTTCAGCCGGAGAAGCGCGAGTAAACAACTCGCGCCACAGCGCCAAAGGTAATTTTCATGCGATTCGGTCTGGTCATCCTGTTATCGTTTTTCCTTTTGTCAGGCGCCTTTGTCGCTACGCCCGGCGCGCGCGCGCGGCTGCAGGATTCCCATGAGCGGCAAAGGGCCGAACACCAGGCCCCTCCAAAACAGCAGGAGGCGCAGGACCCGCAGAAAAAGTCCGACCCTGACGGCGAAGTGATTTCGATGGAGACCAATCTGATTGTGGTCAACGTGACAGTCACTGACCCGCTCGAGAATTACGTCTCCGGCCTCAAACTCGAAGATTTCAAGATATTTGAAGACACCGCCCCGCAGCGAATACTCGATCTCGCCGTCGAGGACGCGCCTTTCGCAGCCGCGATCCTGCTCGACGCGAGCGGAAGCATGGGGAACAAACTCTCGCTGGCGCGCGCGGCATGCGGCAATTTCCTTTCGGAGTTACGCGACGGCGATATGGCCGCGGTTTACAGTTTCAGCGGATTCAAAGTAAAAAGGCTGCAGGATTTCAGCGAATCGCGCGACGCGCCCGAGGCCGTCTGGGACATGAACGCGCGCGACGAGACGCCGCTTTACGACGCCATAGTCAATGCCGCCGAAGCCCTCGGCGGGCGCCCCGAACGGCGCCGCGCCATCATCGTGATCTCCGACGGCGGCGACACCAGGAGCAAGGCGTCGCTCGACGAGGCGACTCGCAAGGCCCTGGAGGCGAACGCCTTGATCTACGCCGTCGACATGAGCGATCGCGCCGTCTTCAAATCCGATCGGAAGGACAATGGCGCCGGAGTCATGAAAATGCTCGCCGCCAAGACCGGCGGCAGATTTATCGCCACTCCCGGCGGGGCCCAACTGCGGGAGGCATTCTCCGGAACGGTCGAGGAGTTGCGCCGCCAGTACACACTCACTTATGACTCCACCAACGAGAAGCGCGACGGTAAATGGCGCGCAATTGAAGTCCGAGTGGGCCGGCCCGGACTTAACGTCCGCGCGCGCCAGGGCTATTATGCGCGTAAGAAATAAGCCCTGCTTGACGCGCTCTCAATGCGTCACTTATAGTTTCCTGTGGGCTCAGAGTTGATATTCCCAACAAGGGCTTGAATTCTCCTAAAAATAATTACCGCGGAGCTTAGACGAAAAATTTTGCGTCTCTACACCACTCGCGTAAAGAAAGAGAGGCCGTTATGGGCTTAGGAATGCCTGAAGTTATTATCATTCTTGTAGTCGCATTGGTCGTATTCGGCCCGCGTAAGCTGCCCGAACTCGGCAAATCCCTGGGGCACGCGATGGCGCAATTTCGGCGCGCGTCGGAAGACTTCAAACGCACATGGGAACAGGAAGTCGAGGTAGAGAAAGTCCGCAAAACCGATACGGCTGGCGGCGGCGAATCGAATTACGGCTACAACGAGTCTTACGACCCGTATAATTCGAACTCCGACGATTCGAACAAGCTGGAGGCCGGAGCGGCTGAATCGAATTCGGTGGCCGAGTCTTCGGCGCAGGACAAGACCGAGGCTCAAGTCGCGGCCGCCGGCGTTGAAACGGCGACAGTGAAGGCGCAGCCTGAAAAGAAACACTGGATTTAATGAGCGGCGAACACGAAGAACAACAAGAAGGTCTGCAGATGTCATTCCTGGACCATCTGGACGAGTTGCGCCGGAGGATTATCCATTCGGTCATAGCCATCTCAATCGCGTTCGGGCTCTGCTTCACCTTCTCCGACTACATCTTCAAATTTCTCTCTGTTCCGGTCGTCGCGCAATTGCAAAAGGCGAAGCGGGCTCAACAGGAGAAATACGGGCAGCCTGACGTCAATACTCTCAAAGAGGGCGAGGTCGCACAGTACACCTTCGTACAGGACACGGCGGTCAATGGCGTAAAGGTCCCGCTGGGCTCCACCATCCGAGTCAAAAAAATCACCAAAGACAATCAGCCGCAACTCGCGCTCGAATTGCCATGGGCGATAGGAAAGACGATCGTGCCGGCGGAAACCACAATCAGTTCCATCATGCAAGAGGGCAGGAAGACCCTCATCTTCGATGATGAGAACAGCAGGCTTGTGCTGCGCGGCGTGACCAGCTCTTTCATGATCTACATGCAGGTGGCTTTGTACGCCGGAATCGCCTTTGCGGTCCCTTTTCTGCTTTACCAGTTATGGGCGTTCATCGCGCCGGGGCTGTATAAGCATGAGAAGCGCTATGTCATGCCTGTGATTGTGATGGGAACCATGTTTTTCATTCTCGGCGCGGCCTTCGCTTACAAGGTGGCGTTTCCCACCGCCTGCGATTACCTGTTGGGGCTCGCGATCGACGGAGGGTTCCAAACGCTATACGACGCCGAAGATTACCTGAATCTGATCATTATGATCATGCTCGGTCTGGGCCTCGTTTTTCAGATTCCTACTATAGCCTATTTGCTTGCGCGCATCGGACTGTTGACGCCGGGAATGATGTGGAAATTCTGGCGTCACGCCGTAGTGATTATCCTGATCGTCTCGGCAATACTCACTCCGACCGCCGACTGGGCCAATCTGACCATCTTCGCCGCGCCGATGCTCGTCCTATATTTCCTGAGTATCGGAATCGTCTGGTTCTTCGGTAAACAGCGGCGCGCTGAGAAAGAAGCTACGGCGCTCGCCACCACGAAGTAAGACAGGGGGACAAGGAGAAGGGGAGACAGGGAACTTGTTCCCCTGTCTCCCCTTCTCCTTGTCCCCCTGTCTTCTTGTCCTAGTCCCCTTTCTCCTTCTCCCTGAACGGCCGCTTCAATCCCTTCTCCGCCTGTTCGCGAGTGTCGTAAACATTAGGGCGGGCGAGGACGGTCTTGTATTGCGCGACTGCGTCGTTGCGCTGCCCGGCCAGATCGTAAATCTGCGCGGTTCTGAGGAGGGCGAGCGTGGCCAGATTTGCGTCAGCGCCATTCGATTTCGGGACCTCGAGGAAATGCTCAGCGGCGCGTTTGTAGTCATGGTTCAGCGCCAGGGCCTCGGCGTACTGGTAATGAATCAGGTCGGTGGCCGGCGCCGCCGCCGGATCTTTTAACAACTCCTCGAATGCGGCGTAAGCGTCATTGGCGCGTTTGAGCGAGACGAGCGTGTAAGCGCGCTCGAGCTTGATCAGATAACTGCGCTGGTACTTGGCGCTTAATTGATCGAGCAGCGCGAGCGCGTCCTCATATCGTTTCTCGTTCTGGTAAATCGCGAGCAACAGAACGCGGGCGTCGTCGGCCGTGGCGGTCTCTTTTTCGACAACACCCTTCAATCGCGCGATGCCGCGCTGTTTATTTCCCCGGGCCCCGACGACGGCCGCCAGGGCCTTGTACATGAACGGCAGGCTGCCGACGATGTAATCGTACATTCCCAGCGAGAGATAAGCGTCTGTATAGTTCGGATCGAGCTTGACAGTTTTCTCGTGCGCGTCCACGCTGCGCGACCCGTTGCGCATCGCCGAATAAAACTTGCGGGCCGTCGAGGCTTCATAACCAGCCATCACGCCATAATAGGCCCCGAGGAAATATTGGGCGTCGGCGTCGTTCTTGTTGCGGGCGACCAGGCTGAGGGCTTTGGTTTTCGCCTGAGCCATACGGTCGCGGAATGCGCGATCCACGGCCGGATCGATTGTGTCTCCTTTTTCGTCCTCCCCCGCCTTTTCCGCGCCGGCGTAAAAGCTCGACTCGTTTTTGTAGAGGCTGGTTTGAAGGCGGCGGCTCTTGTTGAGATTTTCGAGCCAGATCACGGTCGCGACGTAGATATCGCCCGCCGGATGATGCGGGATTCTCTTTTTAATCTCTTCGAATTTAGCGCGCGCCGTCACGTAATCCATGTTGTAGAGGGCCTCGTTGCCCTCGCGCCTCAGTACGATCACGTCCTGCGGCAAGGCGGCTGTAATTGCGGTTTGCGGATTGTGGATTGCGGATTCCGTTTCCGCAGGTGGCGTGGTTTGCCCGAAGCCCGCCGTCGAAACTAATATCATTGCGCCTAAAATCAGCGCGACCTGAGGAGCGCTCCCGCGCACAGCGCGAACACAATCCGCAATCCGCAATCCGCAATCCTCAATCACGCGGGCGGCGCCGCGCAGGTTAGCCGGCGTCAGGAAGATCGCCGCATAATAAACTCCGACGAAAACGCTATCGATTGAAGAAAAAGTCCGATTCATAGTCCTCCTAAAATCTCCTTCCGGGATCGAAGACGGAAGATCGTAGATAGAAGATTGTAAACAGAAGATCGCATCATCCCCCAATCCTCGATCTTCCATCCTCGATCTTCTATCTACGATCTTCCGCCCTGGATTATCCTCGATCCTCATCTTGCGGGCGCGACGATCCGCAGAGCGGCCGGCGCAATATCGAAACGCATCGGCAAAGTCCCCATCACGTCTCCGTCGAGTTGGACGAGCGTCTTGTCGTTCGAATTCGCCAGCGCTTCGTGCGCCGGCTGATAAATCACGTTGGAGATGCGCGTATGGAGTCCACTGGCCATGCTCAGGAACGCGTAGCTCAGATAAGCCAGGCGGCTGCGCGAGTTGAAAACACAGACATCAAGTTTGTCATCATCTAATTTGGCGCCGGGCGCCAGCGTGAAACATACCGCGTAACTGGCGGCGTTCGAGATCACGGTGAAGGTGCTCTCGTGCCGCTTTCCGTTGATATCTATTGAAAAAGGCGTCAGAGGCATCCGCGCCAGGTAACCCAGGCCCGCCGCCAGATAAGCTCCCGCGCCAATCAACCGTTTCAATCCAAGATCGACACCGTTAACAATCGTCGCGTCCAATCCGATGCCGGCCATTAATAGAAAGTACCGCTGCCAACCGTCGGGTTTGACAGCCCGACCGACGCTGATCGTGCGATCATTTCGGCCGGCTATCAATTCAGACAATGCGTCTTCGTCGGCGGGGAGTCGCAGTTCCCGCGCCAGCACATTGGCCGTGCCGCAGGGCAATACGGCCAGGGTGGATTTGGTTCCAACCAGACTCTGCGAGACCTCGTTGATGGTGCCGTCACCGCCACAGACGATTATTATCTCCGCGCCTTCATTAACTGATTGCTCAGCCAATCGCGTCGCGTCTCCCACACAAGTTGTAGGCAGGGGCTTGACGCCAATTCCCCGCCTGGCGAGCGATCGCGTCAATCGCTCGATTTTTCCGGCGTCGCGCCTCAGCGCGCCCGCCGTCGGGTTGTAAATCAATGGCAATTGTTTCTTACCCATCTTCCAATCTCTCGCTTCCCGGCTTCCCGGCTTTTTGGCTTTACTCTAATCACGCTAATCGCAACTCCGGCGCCAGCGGCCCCTAAAAATAACTATACTCAGAATCAGGCATTTACGCTGCCCCGCCACGGACGGCCCCGCCAATCCGGAGCAGGCGGCGGCAAGATTCATCTGACAGTAGTTAAGTTTATCCGGCGGCGCCCCCTTGCGAAAAATCGATGCGCCGCCACGCCATAATGGCAAAAAGGCAAAAAGGGCTTTTTTACCCTTCCCGCCTTTTTGTCTCCCTGCTGGTCCTGTTTGTCCAGGTCTAAATTTTCGTGTGACAGAATCTATGTGGCTAAAATTGATCAGGCCTGATTCAAAGCCTGACCTGGCTGCGTGGCGCGCGGCCGGACAGAACGTCAATCACATTTTCAACGGCAAGCATGGCCATCGCCGTTCGGGTTTCCAGGGTGGCGCTGCCGATGTGGGGGAGCAGCGTGACGTTGCTCATTTCCAACAACGGGGCGCTGATCTCGGGCTCGTTTTCGTAAACGTCGAGGCCCGCGCCGGCGATCCGCCGCTGCTGCAAGGCCGTGACCAACGCGGCCTCGTCAACGACAAGACCTCGCGCGGTGTTGATCAGATATGCGGTTGGCTTCATTCGCGCGAAGGCGGCGCGGTCAATCAGGCGCCGAGTGGCCGCGGCCAGCGGGACATGCAAAGTGATGATGTCCGCTGTTTCGAGCAGTTGATAAAAAGAGACGCGCCGGGCGGCAAGCCCGTCAAGGCGCGCGCTCTGGCTGAGCGGGCTTGTCTGGCCCTGTCGCGCGAGCATAATCGAGTTATGATGTGGATCGTCGCGAAAAGCTATGTCGTCGCGCCCGCAATAGACCACCTGCATTCCGAAGCCGGTCGCGCGGCGCGCCACCGCCCGACCGATCCGCCCGTAACCGACCACGCCCAGCGTCTTGCCGGTGATCCCGCTGCCCAGCAGCATATCGAAATCCAAGCCGGTGAATTTGCCCGCGCGCGTAAAGGCGTCGGCTTCGACGATCCGCCGAGTCACCGCCAGAATCAATGCCCAGGTCAAATTGGCGGTCGCCTCGGTCAACACGTCGGGCGTGTTTGTCACGTAAACGCCCCTCTGCCGCGCAGCCGCTGTGTCGACATTGTTGTATCCGACCGCGACATTGGCGATCACTCGAAGTTTTGCCCCCGCTTCGATCACTTCGCGGTCAATCGAATCGGTCAGCATACAGATCAGGCCGTCGGCTTCGCGCGCGCCGGCCAGCAGCGAGTCGCGATCCAATCGCTCGGGCGCTCCGCCTTCGGCCCCGACCTGATAATCGCAGACCTCGGCCAGCCTGTTCATCGCAGGCGCCGGAAGTTGTCTGGTAACGAAGACTCGTGGACGCATATTCGACATTTTGCCTACCGCTGGCGCGCCGGATTTTTGAAGATCTCGCTCAGATGACAATGGAAGCCAGGAAACAGGTCTTCGCTTACCAATTCGCCGTCTTCTGG
>DASUFM010000629.1:0-2043 GCA_036274535.1 Blastocatellia bacterium | reverse complement strand
AACGGCGTCTTCATCTCATGAGTCACGAGACGCATCACGTCGTTCTGCGTTCGCTGCAACTCACGCTGTTTGGTAATGTCGGAGAGTGTGGCGACCACGCCCAGCAGAGCCCCGGACCCGCTCGAATCAGCGCTGACCGCGACCATTCGCAGCGTATAATATCGCGGATCCGCCGATCCGACAACGATTTCCCTCTCGACCATGGCGCGATCATCGAGCAATCTCGACACGGTCCGATCGACAGGAGTGTTGTCGGCGCCGTATTCGATTTCATTCAACCGGTCGAACAGATTGTCGCCGAGCAACGAGCGCTCAGGCAGGCCGAATATTTTTGCGGCGCTGGCGTTGGCGTAGGCGATGCGTCCGGAGGCGTCGGCTATTAGAAGGCCGTCTTCGACCGATTGGATGGCCCTGTCTACGAACTGCGTTCGCGCCAGCAACCGTTCCTGCAGCGCGGCCAGCGCGCGGGCTTTGCGAGAGATTCCGCGCGGCCACCAGACGAGCCTCGCGGTCCCGGCCTTATTTTCGATTGCGAACGGCGAAAGGCGCGCGCTCTCCCGAGTCATCTCGGCGATTCGGTCGTCGAGGCTTGCGCTGACCATCAGCGAACGCAGCAACAGCGCCAGCGGCGACGCGATGATGAGCGAGACCGTTAAGGAAACTATCGGCGGCGTGACCATCCAAAGGACGAAAGCCAGATATGAAAGCCCCAGAGTCAGCCCAGTTATTCCCAGGAGCGCGGCGACTTGTTTTATAAACTCGCGCTTGCCCTGCGCCAGGGTCAGCGCCCCGATCACGACGGACGCGAGCAAAGCGGCGAGCAGCGCCGCGACCCAATCCGGCGTTTCCCTGGAAAAGCGCGACCGCAGAATAGTTGTGATCGCGTTGGCCGAAACTTCGACGCCGGGCGTCATCGCGCCGCCGCCGGCGAACGGCGAGGCCACGCGGTCGCCCATGGCCGCCGCGGTCATGCCGATCAGGACGTATTTGCCGCTGAATATGTCGGGTTTGACGAGCCCGTCAATCACGTCGGCGACGCTCACCGTCCGATCGGCGAATGAACCTGCAGGTCCGATATAGTCAATCGCCATTCGGTCGGCGCGGAGCGTCAGAATCGAACTTTCTCCCTCCGGAGTCAGGAAGGCTTTGGCGGCCGGGTCCGTTTCAATGGGAATGAGGCGAGAGCCGATCTTCACCCCTTCGGGCGCGTCACGCGCGTCCTCCGGGCGCAGGCCGTCGCCGACGCGGACCGTCTCGACGGCTTGCGCCCAGAGCGCGTTCCCTTCGTCATCGCTTTTGCGGAGAGTCAGAGAGCGCGCCACGCCGTCGAAGTCCGTTAGAACGTTGCCATGTCCGATAGCGGCGGCCGCATTTTCAATCGCCGGGAGCGGGCGCAGCCATTCGGCTCCCCCGTGCGGCGCTTCGACCAGTTGCGCGGCGACTACAACGTTGCCCGCGCGTTTGACCGCTTCCGCGAGCGCCGCGTCGTCATCTTCGCTCGTCGGATCGCTGTAAAGCACATTGAGCGCGATCACTTTCGGATGCGCGTCGGAGAGTTTTTGAAGCGCCCTCGCCATCAAGCGCCGTGGCCACGGAAATCGCCCAAGGCGTTTAACGCTCGCTTCATCGATCGCCACGATGACGATCTCATCAGGCGGCCTTGCCGTCCCGCGAGCGCGGACCATCGCGTCATGCGCCGCCACTTTCAATGCCGGCGCTCGCCACGTCACAATAATCCCCGCCGCCGCCGATATGACGACGATGGCGACCGCCCATATGATTGCTCGGCCTGAATTGCCGATCTGGAAATTCATCTCGGGAATTTGTGGCGATTTGTAATTCGGTGTCGCAACCCGGTCCTGGGGCGCCCTGGTGTGAGCCAGGCTCGTTATCGCTCGCGGCGCTGACCCGAAGCATATATGAAGGGGCGTATAATCATTATCACAAATACGACGAGGGCGACAGGTCGACGATTAAACCTGCCACCCTCGTCATGGGGGCCATTCGATATTGCGTAATACAGAGTCGTTTTGCTCCTTTATC
>DASUFM010000628.1:0-9036 GCA_036274535.1 Blastocatellia bacterium | reverse complement strand
CGCAACCACCAGGACGGATCGTCCACCTTCTGATCGACGCCGTCGCGCTGCATCGCCTTATCGCACGTTTCCGGCAGCGTGACCTCGATTGTCTTGCGTTTCAGCTTGTTGAGTTTGAAGGTGATCAGCGGGCGGACGCGTTCGATCATACGTCGGCGCAATGCCGATTCAGGCAGACGAGCGAGCAAATCAACGGCCACGCCGCGAACCTCTTTGCGCCGGTCGTCCAAGGCGGCCTCTAGAAAAGCTTCATCGTCAATGCTCAAGCCGTATTTAAGCGCTTCCAGAAAGTCGGCGCGATCTTTCGGGGATTCCTGCGCCCAATTTGACGCCAACAATTCACGCGCTCGCGCCGCGTCTCTTTTTCGCAACTCGGCTAAAACCGCCGCTCGTTGTTGGCTACTGCCTGTCTCCCACAGCGTTTCGTCGAATACGCCGATGGCGTAAGCCCAATCCGGATTTTGCGCGGCCAGCCAGCGCCCGCGCGCGCCCAATACAGAGAGAATTTCTCCAGAGATATCCTCCATCGTTCGGCCGGTGTTGAGCAGCAGCGTCAATAACTCTTCGGGCGCGCGACGCCCCGCCGCAGCCGTCTTTGCCAGCCACTCCGGCAAAAGCTCCTTGTATTCTCCCCGCAGCATCATCTCCAGACGGATCGCCGATTGCTCGCCGCAACGCGGCGCGTCATCGGGGTCGCTGGCTTCGGGCAATGGCTGCTCATCTTTCAACGACAAACTCCCGGCCCGAACGTAAAGCGACACCGCCGCCGCAGCGCCGAACAGCGCGCCTTCGCGGTCACTCTGGTCGAGGCGCCCGAGCAAATCGCCGAGCTTGCCCGAAGCCCCGTTGAGCGAGAGTGGTTTCCGCTCGCAGCCGATCAATGCTGTATTGGTGATCTCAGTCCACAAACTCATACGGAAAATTCCTTGTAGTAACGAAGAAAATGACTCATCTGAACTTCACAAAACGTCCCTCGGCGAACGCCGAAAGCGGCCAGAAGTGGTCGCCGTTCCATTCGCCGAAGACATCGATCGCGCGACCGCCGCTCAGGGCCAGCATCGTCCATCCGAATTCAAAACGCGGCGCGATCTTCAACACTCGATCTTCGGCGTCTCGAACGAACCATTCGTCGCCGCGATGAAGCGGCGTCACGTTGAGCAATGGCATTGGAAATATTTCAAGCCATGGGTTCGCCGCCATCGCGCCCGCGAAGGCCTGGCGCCCGTCGGCGATCGTCGAGTACCCTGAAATCCGCTCGGGCGCCGCGGGCTCGCCGTGTCGCTGTTTCACGATTGCGCGCAGCGTGTATGCGCCGGGGTAGAAGATCAGCTCGGCTTCGATCACCGCGCCGGTGATGAAACTCGCGTCGAGCGGTTGTTGCCCGTGCGCGAAATTCAATATTAATGCGGCGCGAGGGTTCTGCTCTCCCCAAAGCCAGATGCGCTGCACACGCAACCGCTCTTCTTCCTCGACTCGCTGGCCCAGGACCAGCCAGCGGTCGCTCACGCCGGTTTCGCGCAACAAATCATCCTGATTCTGCGTCCAGCCGATCGACGCGCGAACATCAGCCTGCTCCGGCGGCGGCAGATCGTTGACGCGTTTGAAGCCTTCGATCAGCAAATAAAGCCTGCTCATTCGCTCTAATAACCGCGACTCCCAGCCGACGCCAGAAGCGGGAACGCCTGCCATTTCGCGCGTCATTCGAGCGATTCCCGACGCCTGCGCGTCGACCAATCGCGCGGCCATGCGCTCCCAAAACTGCGGCGGCTGCGATTGGGCTGCGGCCAATCCGCCGCGCGCGATGTCGCGCAACCATAGCTCCAATTCCTGCAAGCCGGCTGTGACCTTCGCCTCCCGGCTGGCCGCGCGCCTGGCCTGAGCGGCTTCGTCAACTATATTTTCGCCCGCTTCGGCCTTCGCCTGCTTCTCGGCGCGTTTCTCGGCGCGTTTGGCGCGGGACGCCAACCATTCGACAACCCAGTCGGGCGGCTCCTTCTCCTTGAACGCGGCGGGTTGGGTGGCGAGCAGCAAAAACAATCCGAGTCCATGTTTGCATGGGAATTTGCGGCTCGGGCAGGAGCAGTGAAACGCCGGCTCGGTCAAATCGATCTCCGTTTGATAGGGATTCTTGCCGCTCCCCTGACACAACCCCCAGGCCGTCTGTTCATCAGCGCCGAGCGTGACCCATTTGCGCGCAATGGCCAGCCCTTGTCCGGCTTTGGCGGACGGCGCGTCTGGCGCGAGGGCGAGAATTTGTTCAGTGGTCCAATTCATCATTTAATCAGTAAATTCGTTGTTTTGGTCTTAATTCCTACCCGACTCTATTGCCCTGGAAGGGGCGCGTTTCACCGCCACATGGCGATGTCGTCCCACATTTTCACCGCTTCAAAACTCCTTGAGCATTTCGTGATGGAATTGAATCAAATTCAGGAATCGTTTCGGGGCGGGCTTGCGATCGGGTGGCGGCTTCGTGGTTTCGGTCAGCCTCATGTCGTTTCGGGAATCAAAGCCGGCTCGATCCGGCAGCCGATATTAGCATCAATGTACTTCCATACCCACGTGTGCTTATTCTTCGTCGCGGTATGGATCAGACTATCAATGACGGCGCGGCTCAACACTTCACTCCACCCCTGCTGGCAATATCCGATATAGAAAGAAGAACGAAGTACGCTTGCTTGTTCATATTTGGATTTCGGGAAGCCCCCAACCGCTCGAGTGGCTGCTTGCCGGCCGCGAAACGTCGCCGGATAACGTCCCGGTCCGCGCATAGACGGGCCGGATGATCAGAATGTGAGGGGCATGCGAGGAGGAAAAAATCTATATAGCTCTAAAATGTTAAATGCAAATAGCAATTACTTATAGGCATAATTGTTGCAAAATTCAACAGGGAGAACTTTCCAGGCCGTAAAAATGGCCATACCGCTTCGCCATATGGGTTCAAGAGGATGGCTATATGAACGATAAATGAGAAGCAATGGAAAGGAGCGCTATCATGAAAAGCATTCTAATTGGATTATTTGATAATAGGTCGCGAGCTCAAACGGTCGCGCAGGAGCTGATCGGAGCGGGCATTGATCGTGGGGATGTTTGTCTGGTGACCAGCGAATCCGAATTCAGGAACGCCGTCGCCGACATGAACCTGTCGCCTGATGACACCACGTACTACCTGAGCCAGATAAGGCGCGGAGCCGCGGCAGTGACCGCCGCCGCGAGTCCTGACCGTGTCGAACGGGCGGCGCAGATCATGCGCGCTTACAAAGCCAGGGCCGCCGGCCAATCAGGACTGGAGGGCGAACGCATGACGCGTGGCGAACGCGAGGGCGAACGCATGACGCGCGGCTTGCGCGAGGACGAACGCATGACGCGCGGCGAGCGCGAGATGGCGTTTCCGGTGATCGAAGAGGAGCTTCGGATCGGCAAGCGCATGGTGGAGCGTGGCGGAGTGCGCATTTATAACCGCGTTACCGAACGCCCAATCGAACAACAGGTTAATTTGCGCGAAGAGAGAGTCAAAGTCGAACACCGGCGAGCCGACCGTATCGCGAGCGAACAGGACATGAACATGTTCAAAGAGTCACGTGGGATCGAGCTTACAGAGATGATCGAAGAGCCCGTGGTCGCTAAGGAACCCCACGTCGTTGAGGAAGTGATCATCAGCAAGGAGGTCGTGGACCATCCTGAAACGATTCGAGACACTGTGCGCCGTACGGAAGTCGAAGTCGAACGGCTTGCCGGCGTCGAAAGCGGGCGCGCGCCCGCGCAGACGCTCGGTGAAGCGACTACGTTGGGGGCCGCCCAGGCTCCGGTTTCCTCGATTTCTCGAGCCTCGATTCCGGATGATTTGCATCGTCTGAGAGAGCTGGAAGGGTTTGAGGTAGCGGAGGGCGATATAGACCCGCGCGGATGGGAGTTGATCGGACGCGACGGCGAGAAGATAGGCAAGATTGATGGACTGCTCGTCAGCCCCTCGGCGCGCAAAGCCTATTTCGCATTGGTGAACACGGGGGGATGGTTGCAAAACAAATTGTTCGCGATCCCGCTGTCCGTCATGACCTTCGATCGCCATCAGAAGAGCGCTCGCGCCCCGTACCTGAAGAAGCAATTTCACGGCGCGCCGGAATTTCGCGATGAAGAGCGGAATTTCCAACGCTATAACGATTACTGGACCGGCCTGGGCGGCGGTGAATTAACAAGCGCCGCCGGCTCCGGACGGCGCTAGAGCGCGAAAAGAAGTGGGACAATTTTTTAAATTGTCCCACTGGGGCGAGCGCGACCCGCTCTAGGCAAGATGGCGAAGCTCACGCAGCGCGACCGAGAGCATGGAGACATCCATGGACGGCGCGTTTCTGAGTTCGGCCAGCAGTTGCCGCATGCGTTCGATCGCGCGCCGGTTGCGCGACTGCCACTCGTCAACTAACGGCTGTGGCGAAACGCTTTCATCGGCGCCGTTGATCGCGTCGCGTGTGATGGCGCTTTGCAACCCGGCGAGGTCGTCGAGCATGGCGTTGCGCGCCATCGCCTGCCAGTGCTGGTCGGCGGGCAGGGCGTTGATCTGCCTGCGCAACTCCGGCAAACCCAGCCTGGCGCCCAGAATAAAATAGACTTCCGCCACGCGTTCGACCTTCTGATCGCTGTTCGCGGCTACCTCGATAATATCGAGCGACGCGAACAGCGCGTCGAGGCTGGCCACTCGCAGCGCCGTAGATTCAGGCGCGCCGCTTTCCCTTAAATTCGCGGCGAGGGTCTGCATCCGCTCGCGGTCCGCATCCTCAAGGGCGCCCGGCAGCGCGCCGGGCAATTCCCTCGCCAGGGCGTCCACCCCCTGACTGAAGTAAGAGATGACGCCCGCCATATCTTCGTTGAGTCGCCGCGAGCGCAGGAACCATGCCGTCGCGCGGACGACCAGATGATCGATCTCGATCACCATCTCCGCCTGAACGCGATCATCGACCTTGTTGTCCAGGCCCTCGATCTCTTTCCAGAGCGGCACGAGGCCGAAGACCTCGCGCGCCAGCAGATAAGCCCGCACGATCTCCGCCGGACTGAAGCCGGTGATCTCCGTCAGGTAATGAACGAACGTCCCGCCGACGCGGTTGAGCATACTGTTGGTGACGTGGGTGGCGATGATCTCGCGCTTCAGCGGATGGCGTGACATGTAGCCCGAATAACGCTCGCGCAGCGCTTGTGGGAAATATCTTACAAGCGCCGATTCAACCCACGGGTCATCGGGAAGCGAGGAGGCGAGCAATTCGTCGAAGAGCCAGATTTTGCTGTAAGCGAGCAGCACCGCGCCTTCGGGTTTGGTCAATCCGATGCGCTTTGCGCGACGTTCCGCGATCTCTTCGTTCGAAGGGAGAAATTCGAGCTGGCGATTGAGCCGGCCTTTCTTTTCCAGAAAGCGTATGAATCGCTGCTGCGGGTCCAGCAGCAAAGACGCCATGTGTCCCGAGACCGAAAGCCATTGGGGTTGAGAGTAATTGTCGCGCAGCACGAGCGCGGCCACCTCGTCAGTCATTTTGGCGAGCAGGGCGTTGCGCTGTTTTTCGGTAAGCTCACCGTCGGCCTGCGCCAGGCCGAGGAGAATCTTGATGTTGACCTCGTGGTCGGACGCGCTGACGCCGGCCGAGTTGTCGATGGCGTCGGTGTTAATGCGACCGCCGGCGAGCGCGTATTCCACGCGGCCCAGTTGCGTGAAGCCCAGGTTGCCGCCTTCGGCGACGACCTTGCAGCGCAGGTCCGCGCCGTTGACGCGCACGGCGTCATTTGCGCGGTCACCGACCTCGGCGTTCCTCTCCTTGCCGGACTTGACGTAAGTTCCGATTCCGCCGTTGTAAAGCAGATCCACGGGCGCCTTGAGTATCGCGATGATCAGTTCGTTGGGCGTCATCTCCTCGGCCTCTCCCGCTGGCGCGTCCAGAATCCGCCGCGCCTCAGGCGAGATCGGGATCGATTTCGCCGTGCGTGGATAGACGCCGCCGCCCTTCGAAATCAGGCCGGCGTCGTAATCGGCCCATGACGAACGCGGCAGATGAAAGAGACGCTCGCGCTCCTCGAAACTCGCTTCAGGATCAGGGTCCGGGTCGAGAAAAATGTGGCGATGATCGAAGGCGGCGACCAGTTTGATATGGCGCGAGAGCAGCATCCCGTTGCCGAAGACGTCGCCGGACATGTCGCCGATTCCGGCGACCGTGAAATCAGTGGTCTGCGTGTTGACGCCCATCTCTCTGAAATGCCGCTTGACCGATTCCCAAGCGCCGCGCGCGGTGATGCCCATCGCCTTGTGGTCGTAACCGGCCGACCCGCCCGAGGCGAACGCGTCGTCCAGCCAGAAGCCATATTCCCTGCTGATCGCGTTGGCGTAATCGGAGAAGCTGGCCGTGCCCTTGTCGGCCGCGACCACCAGATAAGGATCGTCCGAGTCGTGACGCCTGACCTGCGGCGGCGGCGCAATCCGGCCCTGTACGAGGTTGTCCGTCAGGTCCAGCAGTCCGCGCAGGTAATCCTGATAGCACTCCACGCCCTCTTTCTGATAGGCCTCGCGGTCTGCGGGGGACGGCGCGCGCTTGAGCACGAAGCCGCCTTTCGATCCGACCGGAACGATGATGGTGTTTTTGACCATCTGGGCCTTGACCAGTCCCAGTATCTCGGTGCGGAAATCTTCAGGGCGGTCAGACCATCGCAATCCTCCACGCGCCACCCTGCCGCCGCGCAAGTGAACTCCCTCGAAGCGGGGCGAGTAAATGAAAATTTCGAACATCGGCTTGGGTTCGGGGAGTCCGGGAATCTTCGACGGATCGAATTTGAAAGAGATGAATGTCCGCCGCCCGCCCTTGTCGTCAGTGCGCCAGAAGTTGGTTCGCGTAGTGGCGCGGATGAGCGCGAGGATTTGCCGGAGCGCGCGATCCTCATTCAGATTCTGCACCTGGTCCAGCGACGCCTTGATTTCCTTGATCATCTCGGCCTCGGCTTCCTCAGTGTCATGTAGCGCTGGGTCGAAGCGCAGCTTGAAGAGTTCGACCAGCTGGCGCGCGACGCCGGCGTTCGCGGCCAGCGTGTTCTCGATGAACCTGAGCGGAAGCGGAAATCCGATCTGACGCAGATATTTCGAGTAGGCGCGGAGGATGACGATCTCTTCGGCGGGCATGCGCGCGGCGATCACCAGACGATTGAAATCGTCTTTCTCGATCTCGCGGCGAAACAACCGTCCGAAGGCGTCTTCGAAGATCTCCTGCAACTCGTCAATCTCCATGTCTATGTCGACGCTCTCGCTTATCAGCCCGAAATCATGAATCCAGACCGGCTCGGCGCCTTCAATTTCGAGGTGGTATGGACGTTCGTCCAGCACTTTCAATCCCATGGATTCGAGCATCGGCAGGCTGTCGGAGAGCATCACCGGCTTGCCCTTGTGAACGAGTTTGAAGCGCAGCGTGCGCGGCGCCGCCTCGACCGGAAGATAGAGTGAAAGCGCGAAGGGCTCGCCCGCCAGCACGCGTTCGACACGTTCAAGATCGGGCACGGCGCTACGCGCCGCGAAGTCCTCACGGTAAGCGGCGGGGAAGGCTTCGCCGAAGCCGTGGAAAAGTTCATTGCCGCGGGCTTCGCCGAGTTCCTCGACCAAAGTCTGCTTCAGATCGTCTTCCCACCGGCGCGCCGTAGCCCCCAGACGCCGCTCGATGTCGGCCACGTCGTAATCCGGGATCTCTCCCGGCTTAGCGCGCACCAGGATCAGCGTGCGGACCAGCGGAGATTCGGAGAAGTAAACTTCGAAATCGGAGCCAACGCCGTTGAACGCCTCTTCGAGCAGTTTCCGCCACCGCTCCTGCAGTTCGGTCGTATAAGTTTCGCGCGGCGCATAAATCAGGCAGGAAATGAAGCGGTCGAAGGGATCGCGCCGCACGAAGAGACGGAATCGCTGCCGCGCGCCGAGTTGCAGAATGCCGGTCACCGTCTGCAGCAGTTCCGTCTCGCCGATCTGGAACAGTTCGGCCCGCGGGTATGTCTCGATGATGTTGAGCAGCGCCTTGCCCGTGTGGCCGCCGGGCGGGATGCCGGTGCGCGAGATGACATTCGCGGTCTTTCGCCGCAACAACGGAATGTCCGACGGTTTGGCGCTGTAGGCGGTCGATGTGAACAGGCCCAGAAAGCGATGCTCGCCGCGGACCTCGCCACGCTCGTCGAAGCGTTTGACGCCGATGTAATCCAGATAGCCGGGGCGATGGACGGTAGAGCGCGAGTTGGCCTTGGTGATGTAAAGGAGTCTGGGCAGGCGCGCGAAGGCCCGCAGATTCGACGGCAGGATCGACGCGCCTGAGCCCCCGGCGCCGGATGATTTCCCATTTCCTTCCCGCAGGATTCCCAGCCCGGAGCTCGGCACGACGCGCAGCGCCTCTTCGCCTTCTTCGCCGGTCAGGTCATAGCAACGGTAGCCGAGGAAAGTGAAATGATTCTCGGTGAGCCATCGCAGAAACGCCTTGCCTTCGAGCAATTCGTCCGGCGCCAGCGGTGGACGCGTGGCATCAATCTCATTTATCGCCTCGCCGACCTTCTCCCGCATCTTCTTCCAGTCGGTGACGGCGTTGCGCACATCTCCCAGCACTCGTTTCAGGTCTGCGGTGAGCGCCGCCATCTTTTCCGGCGAAACGACCCGATCGACCTCGACATGCATCAGCGATTCAGGGGCGGCGCCCTCTGCGGACTGCGCGGGCATCTCTTCGAGCTCTCCGCCGTCATGACGTCGCGCCAGCATGATCGGATGGATGATCAGGTGAAGCGTCAACCCGTGCCGGTTCACTTCCATCGTCACCGTATCGACCAGAAAAGGCATGTCGTCGTTGACTATCTCGATCACCGTGTGCGTAGATTGCCAGCCGTGATCTTCGATCGTCGGATTGAAAACGCGCACTTTCGGCTTGCCGGGCTCGCGCTTGCGCGCGAAATTCCAATTCGAAAGCGCGGCGCCGTAAAGATCGTCCACACGGCGCTCCATTAAATCTTCCGGGGCCACCTGCTGGAAATACGCGCTCACGAAACGCTCGA
>DASUFM010000627.1:0-4986 GCA_036274535.1 Blastocatellia bacterium | reverse complement strand
ACGAAGTCTCGCAAACGCTTGTTCACACAGGGCAGCATTACGACGAGGCGATGTCCGCCGTCTTCTTCGGAGACCTGCGTATGCCCGAGCCGGACATCTGCCTGGAAACGCGATCCGGGACGCCCACTGGACAAATGGCGCGCATCATGCCTTTGTTCGAGGAGGTTCTGATCGCGCGGCAGCCTGACTGGGTCGTCGTGGTCGGCGACGTCAATTCGACGATCGCCTGCGCGCTGGTGGCCAGCAAACTCAACATGCGGGTCGCTCACGTTGAAGCCGGGCTGCGCAGTTTTGACAGGACAATGCCGGAAGAGATCAATCGTTTGTTGACCGACCAGATCGCCGATCTGTTGCTGACGCCGAGCGCGGACGCGGACGCCAATCTGCTGCGCGAAGGCATCCCGATCGATAGGATCGCGCGCGTCGGCAACGTAATGATTGACACGCTCTTTCAACAGATCGAACGGGCGCGGAATTCGACTGCCCTGGATGAATTGGAATTACGACCGCGCGAGTTTGCGACGTTGACGCTGCATCGCCCCTCGAATGTGGACGACCCCGAGGCCTTGCGCCGAATCCTTTACGCGGTCGGCGCAATCGCGCGCGAATTGCCTGTCATCTTTCCGGCGCACCCACGCACGCGGGCGAGGATGCGCGAATTCGGCCTGGCCGCGCCCGCCGGCGTTCGCGTAATCGACCCGCTCGGCTACCTGGATTTTCTGCAATTATGGAGTAATGCGCGGCTGGCGCTGACCGATTCCGGCGGCTTGCAGGAGGAGACGACGGCGCTCGGCGTCCCGTGCCTGACGTTGCGCGAAAACACCGAACGCCCGATCACAATTGAGCAAGGATCCAACCGTCTGGTGGGAAGCGATCCGGCGCGCATCGTCGGCGCGGCTCGTGAAATTTTGTCCGGGGGCGCCTCGTACCGGCGGCGTACGCCGGATCTGTGGGACGGCCACGCGGCTGACCGCATTGTCGAAGCGCTGATCGCCAGGTCTAACAAAAAATACCGCCACGGAGTCACAGAGCCACAGAGACTGGCTGCGGAAGTATGAAGAGCGAACCTCTCATTGATGATTCGCTCTGTGTCTCCGTGTCTCTGTGGCTGAACCTGATGGGCGCCTGAATCATGTGCGGCATTTGCGGCATCGCCATTCCAAAACAACTGAATCGTCATGTCAGCGAATCGCGGCTTGTCGCGATGCGCGACACTCTGGCGCATCGCGGGCCCGATGATGCGGGATTGTACCTGGACGCCGGCGTCGGGCTGGGACACCGCCGTTTGTCGATTGTGGATCTGGGCGGCGGGCGCCAGCCGATGGCGAATGAAGACGGTCGCGTCTGGATCGTTTTCAACGGCGAGATCTATAACCATCGCGATCTGCGTCCCGAACTGGAAGAGCGCGGCCACCAGTACCGGACCGCCAGCGACACGGAGACGATCATCCACCTTTACGAAGAGAGGGGCGAACGCGCCGTGGAACGCCTGAGCGGCATGTTCTCCTTCGCCGTCTGGGATTCGGCGCGGCGCGAACTTTTGTTGGCGCGCGACCGGCTGGGAATCAAGCCGCTTTATTACGCGCTGGACGATGACGGCGCGCTCTATTTCGCGTCGGAGATCAAGGCGCTCATCGAGGCGCGCGCCGCCGCGCCTGAAATCAATTATTCCGCGCTGCCTGATTATCTGGCCAATCATGCGCCTTCGGGTGAGCAGACGCTCTTCAGTGGATTCAAGCGCCTGCTCCCCGGCCACACGCTGACGTGGCGGGACGGACGGATAGAGGTCAGGAAATACTGGGACCTGAGCTTTGCCCAGAACGGCCGTACCGTCCTCAGCGACCGTGGCGCTATTGAACAGTGGACAGAATTGTTCCTCGAGGCCGTTCGCTCGCATTTGATGGCTGACGTTCCACTCGGCGTGTTTCTGTCGGGCGGCATCGATTCATCGGCCATCGCGGCGGTGATGAGCGGCATGTCGCGTGAGCGGATCAGGACTTTTTCGGTCGGCTTCGCCGAACGCGAAGCGAACGAGTTGGGATACGCGCGAACGGTCGCGCGAGCCTTCAATACGGACCATCACGAAGTGATAGTCAGTCCTGAGGACTTTTTCGCCGTCATGCCTAAACTGATCTGGCACGAAGACGAGCCGCTGGGGCACCCGGCCAGCGTGCCGCTCTATTTCGTCTCTGAACTCGCCGCGCGCCACGTCAAGGTGGTATTGACGGGCGAAGGCAGCGACGAGTTGATGGCGGGCTACTACAGGTACTGGAAGACGGTCTACAACCTCTCGCTCGGCGCCCTCTATTACGGCTGGGCGCCGGAGGCGTTGCGGCGCGCGGCGCGCGACGGAATCGACCGCCTGCCGATCGGCTCCGCGCTGCGCCATAAATTGTCGCGCACCTTTCTGGCGCGGACGCCGGATGTCGAGAGTTTGTACCTGGACAACTTCGCCGTATTTTCGCTGGAGCAGCAACTCCGGTTATTGACGCCCGAAGCCAAACGCCGCGCCGGCGCGGCGTCGCGCATGGACCCATATGCGGCGTCGCGCCGGCGACTCGCGCAAAGCGACGCGACGACGACGCTCAACCGGCTGCTTTACGCCGACACCAAGACTTACCTGCACGAACTGCTCATGAAACAGGATCAGATGAGCATGGCGGCTTCGCTGGAAAGCCGCGTTCCTTTCCTTGATCACAGGCTGGTCGAATTCACCGCGAGGCTGCCGGAACGGATGAAACTGCGCCGACTGACGACCAAATACATACTGCGCCAGAGCATGAAAAGAGTTCTGCCGGAACCGATCCTGACGCGGCCCAAGATGGGATTCCCGGCGCCTATAGGCGCATGGTTTCGAGGGGCGTATCGCTCGGTGATTGACGAATACGCGCTCGGCGCGCGAAGCCGTGATCGTGGCGTTTTCGATCCGGCCTTCGTCCGCAACCTGGTCGCCGAACATCAATCGGGCGCGCGCGATCATTCCCAACGGCTCTGGTCGCTGGTCAATTTCGAACTGTGGGCGCGCCAATTCATCGACGGAGAGATATAAAGCCACAGAGACACGGACAAGGAGACAAGGAGACAAGGAGACAGGGAGAAAAGTAGAAAAACGACATTTCTCCCTGTTCCCCCTTCTCCTTGTTTCCCCCTCTTTTCTTATCTCTGTGTCTCTGTGGCTAAAGTTGAATGAAGAAATGATGACTGGAAATGTAAAGATCAAGCCGGCCGGCTCTTTGCGCGGCAGGGACATGCTCTGCTTCAGCCACGACTGGAGCGGCGATCCGCTGTCGAAGACGCATTTGATGCGGTTGATGGCGCGCGACAATCGCGTGCTGTGGGTCAATTCCATAGGATACCGAACGCCGGCCGCGTCCAGGGCCGATTTGAGCCGGGCGTTTCGAAAGCTGGGGGCGGCGGCGAGCCCGCTGCGTGAGGTCGAGCCTAACATCTTCACGCTCAACCCGCTGGCAATCCCCGCTTATGGCAATCCCGGGGTTCGCGCCTTCAACCGATGGTTTCTGCGCTGGCAGGTCAAACGCGCGATGCGCCGGCTGCGCTTCGAGCGAGCCATCAACTGGGTCTTCAATCCGGCGGCCTCGGTGATCGCGGGTGAACTGGACGAAGAGACGGTCATTTATTACTGCGTGGACGAATACACGGCTTTCACCGGCGTGGATTCGAAGGCGCTTGCCGAGTTGGAGCGGCGACTGATGCTGCGTTCCGATTTAATGATCGTCTCGTCCGACCAGCTCTATCAATCCAAAGCGCCGTTCAACCCACGCACAGCGATCGTCCGGCACGGCGTTGATTATGAGCATTTCCGCCGCGCGCTCGACGCGGAAACGGTCGTGCCGGAAGAAATCGCCGGTCTTCCCCGCCCGGTGATCGGATTTTTCGGGTTGATAGCCGATTGGGTGGACGTGGAACTGATGGCCAGCGTGGCCGAGCGTTTTTCGACGGGGTCGCTGGTGGCGCTCGGCAAGGCGACGACCGATGTCTCGGCGCTCGAACGGCTGCCCAATGTTCATCTGCTTGGGCGCAAGCCATACGGCGCGCTCCCGGCCTACTGCAAAGGTTTCGACGTCGCGCTGATGCCGTTTCGCGTCAACGAACTGACGCTGAACGCGAATCCGCTCAAGGCGCGCGAGTATCTGGCGGCCGGGTTACAAGTGGTTTCGACCGCGATCCCCGAAGTGGAGGCGATCGGAGGCTGCCGCATCGGCCTTGATCGCGAAAGTTTTCTGTATGAGGTCGAACGTGCGCTGCTAGACCCCGGTCCGAGCGCTGAACGCAGCGCATCGATGCGCTGCGAAAGTTGGGAAGCGCGGCTGGATACAATTCGCGACTTCGTGGCCACGCTGACGGCAAAGACATCGGGCGCGACTTTAGCGCGTTGAGTCCCGAAGGGACGGAAAAAAGGGGAGTGGGAAGTGGGGAGTAGGGAATGGGGATGGGAATAATATCTTCTTCCCACTCCCCATTCCCCGTTCCCCACTCCCTTTTTCTTTCGGATGGCGAGGTGTTGAAGTGAGTGAATTGGCAGTGGAAGAGCTGAGCGGCGCTGAAGCCCTGTCGTTATTGGCGCCGGAGTGGAAGAAGCTTTTTGACGTGACCAGCGCGTCGCCATTCCTCTCCTGGGAGTGGATCTCGGCCTGGCATAAATGGCTGGGGCAGGAAAAGCGTCCGCGACTGTTCTGCGCGCGAGAAGGCGGCGCGCTGGTCGGATTGTTGGCGCTCGGCGAAGAGGAGCTGAGGCTGAAAGGGACGCCGGCGCGCATTCGCCGAATCTCGTTTCTAGGCGATCAGCTCGGCGGTTCGGATTATCTGGATGTGCTGGCGCTGCCCGGTTACGAACAGGTGTGCGCCAATGTTCTCTTCGGGCACATAGCCGAACACGTTGATTTCGACATCCTGGAGCTTGACGGATTGCCATGCGATTCGCCCAGCGCGCCATGGCTGGCCTGGCGCTTCGGCGGCGACGCGAAA
>DASUFM010000626.1:0-5218 GCA_036274535.1 Blastocatellia bacterium | reverse complement strand
CTGGACGCCATGTTGGCGGGCAAGGAAGTTCCCGTGAAAGAGAATCGCGTCTTCGGCTGCTCTGTCAAATGGTCGTCGAAAGGCGAAGAGATCAAAAAATACTGGGCCAGGATCGCGTCTGAGCCGGTGACGATCGAGCCGGTCGATGCCGAGGGGATGCGCAAATTGCGTATGAACGCCTCGCCGAACGACAAGGGGAAATTGCGCCTGGTGAATTTCTGGGCGACGTGGTGCGGCCCATGCGTGACGGAATTTCCTGATCTGATGATGATCAATCGCATGTACAGGCAGAGGGATTTCGAGGTCGTCACCGTGGCGGCGCATTACCCGGACGAGAAAGATGAAGCGCTCGCCTATTTGAAGAAACAGCAGGCCACGAACAGGAACCTGATCTTCGGCGACACTGATAAATACAAAATGATCGAGGCGTTCGAGCCGGGCTGGGACGGCGCGTTGCCGTTCACCATGCTGATCGATCCGACCGGCGAGGTCCTTTACAAATCGCAGGGGCCGTTCGATGCGTTGGAAGTGAAACGCCGCATCGTCAAATATCTAAACGAACGTAAGCCGTGGTGATGCGCCACGCGAAATTGAAGTATATGGAACCATGGATTCATGCGGATGCGATGGATTGTTACGGATCCGTATAGATCCGTCGCATCTGTGAAGATCCGTGGTTCCTTCTGTCCCAATGTCAGAGGAGTCCATGTCATTCAAATTTTACCTCGCACTAACTTCCGCCATTTTGCTGTCCGCCTGCGCCGCGCGCGCGCAGAACGCGCCTCGCTCGGAGGTCGCGGGCATTCCAGTCAATTACGATGAATCGCGCGTGGGAACTTACGCCTTGCCGGACCCGCTGATTTTGAGCGACGGCGCCAGGGTTCTCGACGCCAAAACCTGGAAACAAAAACGGCGGCCTGAGATCGTCCGCCTGTTCGAAGAGAACCAGTTCGGCCGCAGTCCCGGGCGCCCTGAGGGAATGAGCTTCGATGTTTTCGATAAGGGGACGCCGGCGCTGGACGGTAAAGCGCTTCGCAGACAGGTGACGGTCTATTTCTCGCGGGATAAAGCAGGGCCGAAGATGGATCTGTTGATCTATCTGCCCGCGGGCGCGCAAAAGCCTGTTCCGTTGCTGCTGAATCTGAGTTTCACGGCGAATTCGACCGCAGTGGATGATCCTGGAATTAAACCAGGCGAGATTTGGAACCGCGAGAAGAAGAGAGTGCCCGCGCCCAAAGGATCGAACTTCGGGAAATTGAATGTCGCTCCGTTTCTGGCCCAGGGCATAGGCGTGGCCACGGTCTATTACGGCGACATCGACCCGGACTTTCAAGGCGGCCTTCCTTACGGCGTGCGTTCGCTCTACCTCAAATCCGGACAGACGGAGTCCGCGCCAAACGACTGGGGCGCAATCGGCGCCTGGGCCTGGGGCCTGAGCCGCGCGATGGATTATCTGGAAACCGACAAGGGCGTCGATGCGAAGCGCGTCGCCATTGTGGGCATATCGCGCCTCGGCAAGACCGTGCTCTGGGCGGGCGCTCGCGACGAGCGATTCGCTATGGTCATCGCCAGTTGTTCGGGCGAAGGCGGCGCGGCTCTGAGCCGGCGCAATTACGGTGAAACCATCAAGCATCTGACCGAGCCGACCAGATTCCCTTATCAATTCGCCGCCAATTATGGGAAGTACGGCGACCGCGTGGATCAGTTCCCGGTGGACGCGCACATGCTGATCGCTCTGATCGCGCCGCGGCCGCTGTTGCTGCAAACCGGCGATACCGACGTGTGGTCTGACCCGAAAGGCGAGTTCCTGGCGGCCGCCGCGGCGGCGCCTGTCTTCCAATTGCTGGGCAAGCAGGCTTTAGGCACGGAGCAAATGCCGCCCGCCGGACAGCCTATTTTTCACACGCTGGGTTATGTCATGCACTCGGGCGGACACGGAACGATTCCGTCCGACTGGAACCTGTTTCTGGACTTCATGCGAATGCATCTGCAAACGGAGAAAAAATGAGAAGAACGGCAACTTACGTCACCAGTCTGATTATTTCAGGAGCGGCGCTGATAGCTCTCGCTCAAAATCCCCCACAACAAACGCCTCCGGGGCAAACGGGGCAAACGGGGCAAACGGGGCAACGAACTCCCGCACAGCCTGCGCCGACGCCGCCGGGGCCGAATCCGAATTCTCAATACCGGCTTGGCCCCGACTCTCTGCCGCAGGAAGGAGTGCCGAAAGGCGAGATTCGCGGGCCATACACGCTTCCCAGCAACGCCTATCCCGGCACACAGCATACATACTGGGTCTACGTGCCGGCGCAGTATGATCCGGCGGTTCCGGCCGCGCTGATGGTTTTTCAGGACGGCCATGCCTTTATAAAAGAAGACGGTGACATACGGGCGCAAAACGTGATGGACAATCTGATTTACCGGCGCGAAATTCCGGTGATGATCGGCGTGTTCATCAATCCCGGGCGCACGCCGGAACAGCCCGAACCCAACGCCCGGGAATGGGGGGATCGCACTACGAACCGTCCCACCGAATACAACACGCTCGATGACAAGTATGCGCGAGTGATCACCGAAGAGTTGATGCCGGTTCTGTACAAGGAGTACAACATTTCCAAAGATCCCGAGCTGCATGGGATCGGCGGTTCGAGTTCAGGCGCCATCGCTGCTTTCACGGTCGCCTGGGAGCGTCCCGATCATTTCCGAAAAGTGTTGAGCAATGTGGGCAGCTTCACGAACATCCGCGGCGGGCACGTTTATCCGGATAAAATTCTGGCGAGCGAGAAAAAGCCGATCCGCGTCTATCTCTGCGACGGGCGCAACGATAATCGCGGCTTCCGTAGAGGCGTGTACGACGAAAAATGGGACTGGTTTTATCAGAATGTGCGCATGATGAAGGCCCTGACACAGAAAGGCTACGATGTGAATTATTCGTGGAGCATGAATCTGCACGGGCAAAAATACGGTGGCATGATCATGCCGGAAATGATGCGCTGGCTGTGGCGAGATGGGCCGGTTTCCACGGACGTGAATGACATGGTAGAACGGTCATTCCGCCAACCGGCTGCGAAAAAGAACTAAAACGGTTAAGATCCATCCTGGGCCACAAAGCCGGGTCATATCTGGCGTCCATTCCAGATAGCCAGGCTTTTGTTAGGGTGTGTTTGACCCACTAACTAGTGTAAAAATCGGAAAAGTATTTCGGCGGACTGTGTTCAAACGCAAAAGCCGGGCTAACCAGGCGCCCGGCCTTTGCTCGCTCAGAGACGCAACGCTCGTTGCGCCACTATGACTAATGTCGAAAATCGGAAAAGTATTTCAATGAAAAAAGCCGGGTTCACTGTGCGGAGATTACAGGCGCAACGAAGGGAAAAAGAGAAATTTATTTATAATTGCCCGAGGGGCGAGTCAGGCCCCATTTGATGCGGGTATAGGCGATGCGGAATCCCTGTCTCTCGGCGTTGCGTTGCGAAGCGCTGCCTGGCGACGCGCACATCATAGCGAGGTCACATCCATGTTCCGCCGCGTAACGCAAACGGCTCTCAAGCAGGGCCAGTTGCGCGCCCTGCCTGCGGCCCTCCGGAATCGTGCTCGCCCCGGCCAGTAGGGCCACGCCGTCATGCATGAACATCGCGCCCGTGGCGATCGGCCGCCCGTCAATCTCAGCCAGGAACGAACATCCGCCAGCCCTTTTTGCTGTGATGAATGACAATTGCAGGATTATATCAGCGAAATCGACCAACTCGCTCCAGCCTTTGGCCGCCGTTTGAGCCCACAAATCTTCTTCACCGTCCCGTATCAGACGCGACTGAACTTTCTCGTTCCGCGGCGACGCCAACTGAACCCCACGCTCGATGGGACGATACATCACGCTGGATAATTCGATCGGCTGATAGCCTCGTTCGTTCAATAAAACCGTCAATGCGGGGCCGGCGAGCGGGCTGACTTCGTGATGAACATGCGCGCCGCGCCGTTGAAAGAAATTTTCTATCTCTTCCAGGTCGGATTCCGTGACGGGTTCGAAGACTCCGAGTCCGAAAGTTTGCGTCAGCGGCGAATCCATCCCGTCAAACATCGCGTATGCGCCCGCGACTTCAATCCACTCCGCGTCGCTTTCGGGAAAGAGTTTGGTCCTGGCTTCGATAAAATCGGCGTTACTGCGCCCCTCGGCGCGTTCGAGGCGGCGAGATAGAGAGAGGTCGGAAAAAGGGATTTGTTGTTTAGTCATATTAACATCGCCTCCGGCAATCAAACATCTGATTTCGTTGAACGATACTCATTCTGGTCCGGACGATCAAGAAGATTCCATTTGCCCGCGCGTCTTTTCCGGTAATGTTGTATGATTGGCGTCACTCAACGACGGCGTAAGCTGTGGGAAACGCGCCGCCGTCACTTCAAAAACTTAACCAGAGGAGAAAATCTATGATTCAGGCCACGGTCAAACGCGGCATAGCCGCGCTAGCCCTCGGATCGGCGTTGGCCTTTTCGTTTTCGGCTTCGATGTTGTCCCAACGCGTCGCCGCGTCGCCCAATGGACAGGAGACCGGTAAACAGCCCGCTGAGCAGACGATGGAGCAGAAGTACAAAAACATCCAGGCTTTGAAAGGGCTGCCCGCGTCGCAAATGCGCCCGATGATGAATTACATAAGCGCCTCGCTGGGCGTGGGCTGCGGGTTCTGCCACGTCAGGACCGGCGATCAATGGGAGTTCGATAAGGACGACAACAACCACAAGGGTATCGCGCGCCGGATGATCCGGATGACGATGGACATCAATAAGAATTCCTTTCAGGGCAGAGCGCGGGTGAGCTGCTACACCTGCCACCGAGGAGAAGAGCATACCATGGGCGTCCCGCCGCTGCCTCGCGTGGCGCCGGCCGAAACGCCGAGATCGAATGAGCCGCGTCCGACGCCGCAACAGATCCTGGCGAAATACGCCGAGGCGGTCGGCGCCAAAGAGGCCGTCGAGAAGATAAAGACGCGCGTCATAATGGGCGTCAGCGTCGCGGCCAACGGCCGGAGTTTCCCACTGGAAATTCAGTTCGCCTCGCCCGACAAATATTCCATGAGCGTCAGCCTGCCGCAGGGCGCGAGCGCGCAGAAACTCAATGGCGCGTCGGGATGGATCAAGAACGCGCGCGAAGACAGAGCCATGGATGACGTGGACATCGCGCGAGCCAGGTCCCTCGCCTGGAGCCTGGAGCCGCTGCAGATCAAGG
>DASUFM010000625.1:0-5869 GCA_036274535.1 Blastocatellia bacterium | reverse complement strand
CTTGAACGCCACATCCCGTACAAAACATAAATACTCTTCCTCAATGAATAGGACCAATAGGGCTTATAGAATCTGACGGGCCCTGTTCATGGTAAATGAGCCGTGGAGTCTTCGGTTACGCCGTAATTCGCCGGCGGCGCGGCGTCGGCTATCAGTTGATCGGTTGTTTTGGCCTCCATTGAACCAGCTTGCTCCGCCCGCAGGCCTGGCGCCTGTGGCAGCGGCGTCACGGTCCGCGGCGGTTTGTCGGTGAGTTCCACCAGACGCCGGCTGATGAAAAAGCCGTTGATGAACAGTCCGGCGCCGATCAGGGTCGGGATTATTCCCAGCATCCATAGTTTGCTGACAATTTCCGCGGCGTCTTCGGCTTTATTCGCCACGGCGCCGAAGAAGAAATAGAATGATATCATCACGCCGACGCCGACCAAGCCCGTTATGACGCCGCCCTTAATCTCATTTAGTCGCTTCTTCTCCTCGTTGAACCGTTTCTCTTCAGGCGTGACGCCTCGTCGCCGCTCCAGCTCCTCAGGGGAGTAGATCATGTCAGCCCACCATGTCTTGCTCCAATCGAACTTCTCTCCGCTGGAGCGCAACATTGCATCGCGCACGTTGTGCAGGTTCCCCCCGCACTGCCGGCAGAACCTGAGATCATCGTTAACTTGAACACCGCACCCAGGACAGAACATTGCGCATTCTCCAGTAAAAGTGGGCAGTCAACGCGGACAGTTGGGAAGTCGGATACTGCCCACTATCCATTTCTCACTAAATCAGACCACACAAGATTGGTACACCGAGTCAGTACCGCGACCGGTAGGGAGCGTGAACCAGGCCCCTGCGACGCTCCCTACCGGTCGCGGTACTGACCCAATCTTACCAGGTCTGATTTAGATTGCAGGCGCTGATGTTACCAGCTCTCGACTGATCAACGCCACAATCGTAATACGATAAAAAAGGAACCTTTGGAACCATTTTCGGACGGAGATTTCCCACAAACGGACATCCCGCCGTGATATTCAATCGAGGACAACGTCGCCAGGTGTGAGTTTTCAATGAGTTAGCGCTCCTTATCCGATGGCACGCCAATTGGATAAGGACGTGTGAAAAAGTATGACTTACCCCTTTGCAGGAGATTAGTGAGGGAGGCAGAAATATGGAAGCCACATTACCGATGATTCCGGCCCCGCGAACGCTGATCGCTGACGATCATCCTGATGTGCTGGCGGCGCTGCGGCTATTGCTGCGAAATGAAGGCTGGCAGACTGAGGCCGCCACTTCGCCGGCTGAAGCGCTGGAGGCGATCAGGTCGCGCAGTTTCGATCTCGCGCTGGTCGACCTCAATTACGCCCGCGACACCACATCCGGACAGGAGGGATTGGACCTGATTTCGCGGATTCGAGCGCTGGACAGCGCGCTGCCGGTGGTGGCGATGACGGCCTGGGCCAACATCGAACTGACGATCGAGGCGATGCGCCGTGGCGTGACCGATTTCATACTGAAGCCATGGGAGAACACTCGGCTGGTGCGGGCGCTGAGCGATCAGATCGCGGCGGGTCGCGCGCGCCGTCGAGAGCAGCGTTTGCAGGTTACGCGCGACCTGGAACTGGCCGCCGCCGAAGAGATTCAACAGAACCTGCTGCCGCGCCACATGCCGATTCTCGATGGCGTCGAACTGGCCGTCGCCTGGCGCCCGGCTGGCGTCGTAAGCGGCGACTATTTCGATGTCATTCAATTTGACCCGGGCCGCGCCGCGCTTTGCGTCGGCGATGTGATGGGCAAAGGAATGCCGGCGGCGCTGGTCATGTCTAACCTGCAGGCTCTGGTCAAAGCCTTCGCTCGCGCCGCCACGCCGCCGCAGCGGTTGTGCGAGCAGATCAACCGCGCCGTTTCCGGCAATCTCTCCGAAGGCAGGTACATCACCTTTTTTTACGGAATGCTCGACACCGCGAGCCGGCGCTTCGTTTACGCCAACGCCGGGCACAACCCGCCGCTGCTCGCGCGGCGTGACGGCCGGACGGCGCAGCTTTCGGAAGGCGGCATAGTCCTCGGCCTCTTCCCGGAAAAACTCTATGATCAGGGCGAAGTGAGACTCCGCGAGGGAGACCGTCTGTTGTTCTTTACCGACGGCGTTACCGAAGCCGCCAACAGCGCCGGCGAATTCTTCGGCGAAGAAAGGTTGCTGCGATTGCTGGTCGAGCATAGAAACCAGACCGCGTCCGAGTTGCTCAAAACGTTACTCGGCGCAGTGACCGATTTCAGCGGAGGAAGTTTTCAGGATGATGTGACGCTGGTGGCGCTTCAGTGCGAATAGGAGAGATAGGACAGATAGGACAAATAGGAATCCTGTCTTATCTATCCTATTTGTCCTATTTGTCCTATCTGTCCTATCTGTCCTATCTGTCCTATCTGTCCTATTGAGGAGTATTTATGCAAACGCTTTGGCATGACCTGCGCTATGGGGCGCGAATGTTGTTCAAAAGACCCGGCTTTACGTTGATCGCCGTGATCACGCTGGCGCTGGGTATTGGCGCCAACACGGCGATTTTCAGCGTCGTCAACGGCGTGTTGCTGCGCCCGCTGCCGTACAGGGAGCCGGACAGACTTGTGCGCGTCTACAGCGAATTTCCGACGATGAGCCTGCGGAAGTTCTGGGTCTCTCCGCCGGAATACATAGACATTCAGAAAGAGGCGAAGTCGTGGGAGTCCATCGGCGCGTGGTCGTCGGGCGGCGTCAACATCGCGTCGACCGGCGCTCCTATTCGTGTTACGTCGGCCGGCGTCACGCGCAGCCTGATTGACACGCTAGGCGTACAGCCGGCCCTGGGACGCAATTTCACGCCCGGAGAAGACACGGCCGGCGGCCCGCGCGTGGCGATCATTTCGCACTCCCTCTGGCAGCGCGCCTTCGGCGGACAGGCGGACATCATCGGAAAAGAAATCATGATCGACGCGCGCTCATTCAACGTGGTCGGGGTAATGCCTCAAGGATATGTCTTCCCGCCCGGCAGCAACGATCCGGCGGAGGTGTGGGCGCCGTTTCAATTCGACCCGGCGAATCCCGGCAATCGCGGCAGTCATTTCCTCAATCTGATCGGCAGGTTGAAACCCGGGACGACGATTGATCAGGCTCGCTCCGAAATGGAGTCGCTGATGGCCGGATGGAAGAGCGAGAGTCGCGCGCGGCACCTGCTTCAGCCGAATTTTCATCCCGTCCTGATGTCCGCGCTGCACGAAGACGTGGTCGGAGGAGCGAAATCGGCGGTGCTGATGTTGCTTGGCGCTGTGGCGTTCGTATTGCTGATCGCCTGCGCGAACGTCGCCAGCCTGCTGCTGGCGCGGGCCGAAGCGCGCCATCGTGAATTCGCCGTGCGATTGGCGTTGGGCGCTGGCCGCGGGCGGATGCTGCGACAGTTTCTGACGGAAGGGATGATTCTGGTTCTGCTCGGCGCCGCGAGCGGCGTGTTGCTGGCGGATAGCGGGTTGAAAATGATTATGGCCTCCGCTCCCGACAGCGTGCCGCGCACGGGCGAAATCAGGATCGATCTTTTTGTGTTGGCCTTCACGCTCGGAGTTTCAACTCTGGCGGTTTTCATCTTCGCGCTGGCCCCGATGGCGCAACTTCGCGAAAAGAATCTGGCCGATTGGCTGCATGGGTCGGGCAAGGGATCGGGCGCCGGCGCGAGCAGTCAAATGCTTCGCAAAGGTCTGGTCGTCGCGGAAATCGCGCTGGCTCTGATGCTGGTTGTGGGCTCCGGCTTGATGCTTCGCGCGTTCTGGAAACTCCGAAGCGTCGACCTGGGCTTCGACCCGTTCGGCGCGCTGTCGTTCACGGTTGATCTGCCCATGAACGCCTACCCGGCGCCGGAACGACTCCGGTTTACCGAGTCATTGCAGGCGAAGCTTGCTTCGATTCCCGGCGTGAAGTCCGTCGCGATGGCCCGCGGATTGCCGCCGCTGCGGCGCATTGACGCCAATGACACCAACGTTGAGGGATATCAGCCCGGGCCCAACGACCCTTCATCGGCGAACGTGGATTTCTGGAACATCGTCAGCGATGACTACTTCAAGGCGATGAACATACGCCTGACCGAAGGCAGATTGTATGAACCGTCCGACCGAAACGAAAACGCCCAACGCGTTGTCGTCATCAATCAGGCGCTGGCGAAGCGTTACTGGAAGGGAAACGCGATCGGGCGCCGCCTCAGTCCGGGTAGAGTCTCGAACGATTCCGACTGGTTCACCGTCGTCGGCGTGGTCGAAGATACAAAAAATCTGGGAGTGGACAAGCCCGCTGGTACGGAACTTTATTTTCTGAATCGACAAGTCCCCACGCTCTTCGGCGGCGTCGCGCGCCAGAGCTTCGTCGTGCGCGCGGAGGGCGATCCGGCGCTGATCGCCGGCGCCGTGCGCGCCGCTGTCCGCGAGATCGATCCTTCGCTGCCGATCTTCGGCATGAAGGCGATGTCGGACACGGTCGCCGATTCGCTGGCCAGACCGCGGTTCCTGTCGCTGCTGCTCGGCGCGTTCTCGATCATCTCGCTGGCGATGGCGGCGGTAGGGATTTACGGCGTGATGTCCTATTCGGTCTCGCGGCGCACTCAGGAAATCGGTGTGCGCGTGGCGCTCGGCGCCAGGGCGTCCGACGTGCTGATGATGGTGCTGGGGCAGGGAACCAGGCTGGCGACAGTCGGTGTCGTCATAGGTCTCGCCGGCGCGTTCATACTGACGCGAGTGATGTCCACATTGCTCTTCGAGGTGAGCGTGACCGATCCGGTGACCTTCGCGGCGGTCGTGGCGCTGCTGGCGCTGGTGACGCTGCTGGCCTGCTATATCCCCGCGAAGCGGGCGACCAAAGTCGATCCGATGGTGGCGCTAAGGCGCGAATAAATGCTCATAAATAGGGCCTATAGGTCTTATAGGGCTTATAGGGCTTATAGGACCTGTTATGCAAACACTCTGGCAAGACCTGCGCTACGGCGCGCGGATGTTATGGAAGAATCGCAGCTTTACGCTGATCGCCATTCTCACGCTCGCTCTCGGAATCGGCGCGAATACGGCGATCTTCAGCGTGATCGACGCGACGCTGTTTCATCCGCTGCCTTTCGAGAAATCGGAACGGTTGATGAATATCAATGGCGCCGGAAACCTGCTCAATCTTTTTCCGATGATAGACGGCGGCGAATTCATGGCCTGGCGCGAGCCGGTCAATGTGTTCGAGTCCGTCGCGGCGTATGAGAATGGGCGCGCCAATCTGAGCGACGAATTTTCGCCGGCGCGCATTCAGATAATGCAGATCACGCCGGGTTTCTTTCCCCTGTTGCGCGTACAGCCTTCGCTGGGACGGTGGTTCAGTGATGATGATGTGCGGCGAGGGGAGACAAGATTATTGATCCTCAGCCATGGCTTGTGGCGTGGGCGCTTCGGCGGCGATGAGAATCTGCTCGGTAAACAGGTCCGGTTGAATGGGACGCCCTTTACAGTGGTTGGTGTGGCGCCGAGCTGGTTCGATTATGAAATTTACGGAGAGAAGCCGGAAGCTTTCATTCCGTATGTACCGGGCGACAATCTCCTGGCGAAGGAGGCGTTTTTCCCTTATGTCATCGGGCGGTTGAAAGACGGCGTCACGCAAGAGCAGGCGCAAGCTGAACTGAACGCGATTGGCGAACGGTTGACGCGGCTCAAACAGGAAGAGGCCGCGCGAAATCCCGAAAAGAGGTTTAGCGGGCGTGTCGAAATCGGCTTGCGACCGCTGGTCGAGCTTTTCGTCGGCGCCCTGCGTCAGCCTTTACTTGTTTTGCTCGGCGCGGTGGCTTGCGTCCTGTTGATTGCCTGCGCCAGCGTCGCGAACCTGCTGCTGGCGCGCGCGCTGAAT
>DASUFM010000624.1:0-4418 GCA_036274535.1 Blastocatellia bacterium | reverse complement strand
AAAATTGTCCCACCCATACAGTTGTTAACCGTTCTAACCCCCAGGAGATTGGCCTTTTGAGTTTGGCGGCAGTATCAGGACTCAAGGCGCTCCAAACGCTTCGCGATTACCATATGGCCAGAAGATATTAGCCGGAGCTTTTGCCCAATTCATGCCGCAACCAGGCTTTCGCGAGCGTCCATTCTCGCCTCACGGTCGCCGGTGAAACACCCAACAAGCCGGCGGTCTCTTCAATGCTCAATCCTCCGAAATATCGCAACTCCACGATCCGGCCTTTGCGGGCGTCCTGCATGGCCAGCGCGTTGAGCGCCTCATCCAGTTCGACCAGCCCCGGCTCGCTTGGATGGCTCAACTCCAGGGCTTCATCCAGCGACACGCTGCCCTGTCCGCCGCCCCGTTTGTCCCGCCGTCTCCCGCGCGCGTGATCTACCAGAATGTGGCGCATGACCTGCGCGGCCAGGGCGAAGAAATGCGCCTTGTTTCGCCAAACGCCCTTGTCAGCGCGAAGGCGCCGACAAGTCCCAATCCCAGGCCGAGCAGGACAAGAAACAGTCCGCGCCGCAACACAAGTTTGAGAATGTCGCCTGGCAACGCGCCCAAAGCCATTCGCACGCCGATCTCGTGTGTGCGCTGCGCTACGACGTAGGCCATCACCGCATACGTCCCGACCGCCGCCATCGCCAGCGCGATCATCGCGAAAATGCCCAGGCTCCACATCATTACTTCTTTCGATGAGCGGCGTTCGTAAACGACCTGCTCCATCGTCTTGATTTCCGTAAGGGGCAATCGCGGATCGAGCGCGGCCACTTCATTGCGCACGGCTGGCGCGATCTGTGTGGGATCTCCGGACGCGCGAATGACCAGATTCATTCGGCGCGAAGGAACTTGAGCGAACGGCAGATAGACGCCCGGTCCCTGGAAGCCGTCCAGGTCTTCGTTCATGAAGTTGGCGACTACGCCGATGATTTCCGATGAACCGGATTTCGGGTCGCCGAATGCGATTCGCTGGCCGACCGCATCCGAACCTTTCAGAAAGCTCGCCGCGAAGGCCTCGTTCACCAGAACGACGCGCGGCGCTTTCGCGTCGTCCCGCGCGTTGAAAAGCCGCCCCTTGCGCAACTCAGCGCCGATGGACGCGAAATATTCCGGCGTCGCGATGCGCCGGTCGACGAGCGGTTCTTTGCCCTTATCGAAGGGCGGTTGGCCCGCGATCTGAAAATAGTTCTGGTTGTAGTTTCCGCTCATCGGCAAATTATCAATCAACCCGGCGTGGGTCACGCCCGGTAAAGACTTCACACGCTGCAACAATTGATGGAAGAAGTTGCGGCGCTGCTCTTCGGGATATTTGTCATAAGGCAATTCCAGTTTCATCGTCACGACGCCGCCCGGTTTGAAGCCAGGATCGGCGCGTATAATCTCAATGAAGCTGCGCACGAAGACTCCCGCGCCGATCACCAGAATTGTCGCGATGGCGAGTTGCGCCACAACCAATCCACCTCGTAATGAACCGCGCCCGCTTTTGCCCGGCGTCCCGGAGTCTCGGCCCTCTTTCAAAGTTTCATTGAGATTGGTCTTCGCCGCCTGCCAGGCTGGCGCCAGACCGAACAGGAGGCCGGTCAGGATTGAAACCGAGGCTGTAAAGATCAGTGCGGAGTAATTCAATCCCCCTTTGTTCCACCCCGGAATATATTTTCCCTGGCCCTCGGGAATCACGTTGAAGAGCGCTTCGATGCCCCAGGCGGCCATCAGACAACCGATCGCGCCGCCGATCAGCGCGAGCATCACGCTTTCGGTCAGCAATTG
This sequence comes from Blastocatellia bacterium, assembly GCA_036274535.1. Taxonomy (GTDB): domain Bacteria; phylum Acidobacteriota; class Blastocatellia; order RBC074; family RBC074; genus JAJVID01. The sequence continues at coordinate 2,615 of DASUFM010000624.1, read as the reverse complement.
GCGTATCACTCGTCGACGCGTCGCGCCCATCGCCAGGCGCACCGCCATCTCTTTTCGCCGTGTGGCCGCGCGCGCCAGCAAAAGATTGGCGACGTTGGAACAGGCTATGAGCAGAACGAAGATCGCGGCGCCGATCAGCGCCGGCATGGCGCTCCTCGCCCCGCGAGTGAAATATTCATTCAAATCTTCGACGTAAGCGATGTGGCCTGTCTCCTGATCCGGGAACTGGCGCTGGATGCGGCCGGAGATAACGCCCAGTTCGTCATTGACCTGTTCAATGGTCGCGCCAGGCTTGAGCAAGGCAATCGCTTTCAGATAATGATTGGCGTGATCCTCTTTCACACGAGGATCGATGACGAAGGGCGTCCACATCTCGGCGCCCCAATATGGAAACTCGAAATCTTTGGGCATCACGCCGATCACCTCGAACGATTTGTCGTCGAGCATGACCCGTTTGCCGATAATTTTCGGATCGCCGCCGAAGCGCGTCTGCCAGAATGCGTATCTGAGCACAACCACCTGCGCGTTTCCTTCCTCATCTTCGCCACGCCGGAAAGTTCGCCCCAATTCCGGCCTGGCGCCCAGCGCATCGAAAAAAGCCGCCGAAACTCCACAACTGGTGTAGCGTTCGGGCGGCCCATCGCCGGTCAATGTGTAATCACGATTGCGCGTAATAATCACTTCCTGCAAAGTTTGTGATCGCTCGCGCAACGCGATCACATTGCCGGGCGACGCCGAAGCGCGCGTGATCCCCATCTCGGGATTACGCTCGAAGAGCGCCACTAATCGTTCCTGATTAGGGAACGAAAAAGGCCGCAGCATAGTCGCGTCCGCCGCGCTGAAAATAGTCGTCACGGCGCCGATGCCCAGCGCAATGGCGAGCGCGCCGATCAAAGTGAATCCGGGCTTTTTCAACAGCATTCGCCCGCCATAGCGCAGGTCTTGCCAGAGAGTTTGCACAATTCCTCCTCAATAGGGCCTATTCATGCCGGAGAGCGACCATCGGATCCACTTTAGTCGCGCGGCGCGCGGGGATGTAACAGGCGATCGTGGCGATCGCGGCCAGCAACGACGCGATCACTACGAAGGTCAACGGATCGGTCGCGCTCACACCGAAGAGCAGGCTTCTCGTGGCGCTCACGCCAAACAACAGGCTCTCCATATAGCGCGTCAGGGCGAAGGCGCCGGCCAAACCGATCAGCACGCCCAATAACGCGGTCCGCATTCCCTGCCAGATGACCAGCCGCTTCACGTCACGCGAGCTCGCTCCCAGGGCTATTCTGACTCCGAGTTCGTGTGTTCGCTGCGTGACAGAGTAGGACATCACGCCATAGATGCCGATGGCGGCGAGCGTTAAGGCGAGACCGGCGAAAAGGCCGAGCAGCGACATGGCGAACCGGCGGCCGCCGATTGACGCGCCGATCATCTGCTCCAGCGTTTGAATCTGATAAGCCGCCTGATCCCTGTCCACCGACCAGATTTCTTTTTGAATCGAGTTGACCAGATTCATCGGGTTACCCTGAGTGCGGATGGCCAGATTCATTCGCCGGTAACGCCACGCCAGTTGCGCCATCGGGAAATAGGCTTCGGGCCTGACCTGCCTGTCTAGCGCCCCTTGATTCGAATCGGCCACGACGCCTTTGACGACGAACCACGGATTATGGGGATTGTTCGGGCTGCCGGGTTTGATCCGTTTGCCGATCGGGTTTTCATCCGGCCAGAAATGGCGCGCCATAGCTTGATTGATGACGACCACGCCGGAAAATTTCGCCAGGCCTTCGGCGCTCGTGGGGTCACCGGCGTCCAGCGCGGTGAAGAATTCGCCTTGCAGCAACGGAATGCCCATCACCTGAAAGTAGTTCGGGCTGACGGTGCGGAAGTCCAGGCTCTGCGGCTGCCGTTCTGGCGGCCGCGCGCTGTCGTCTGGCGTGATCGTGATTTCTTCAGTGAAGTCGAAAGGCATCTGCGAGGCCACCGCCACGCCTCTGACGCCGGGAACCGTGGACACTCTGTCCATCAACTGCTGAAAGAAGGCGGCGTTTTTCTTCCCGCCTTCCGATTTGGCCGGCGAGCGGTTGAGCCGCATGCTCAGAAGATTTTCGGCGTCGAAGCCGGTGTCAACATTTGTCAGCTTTGCAAAAGTACGCAGCATCAATCCGGCCATTACCAGCAGAACCAGCGAAAGGCTGACTTCCGCCACGACCAGCGCGCGCTGCGACCGGCGATTGCGGCGGCTCGCCGTCGTTCGCTGAGCGCCTGATTTCAAGCTCTCCTGCGTCTCCGGCCTGGAGATTTGCAGCGCGGGCCAGAGTCCGAAGATCATCGATGTCAGCAATGAGGCTCCCGTTGTAAAAAGCAATACCCGCGCGTCCACTCCGATGTCGACGCCCGCCGGAATGGCGTTCGGCGGGAGGATGGCGACAACGGCGCTGACGCCCCAAACGGCGACCAACACGCCCAGCATTCCGCCGACGATCGAAAGCAACATGCTCTCCGTGAGCAGTTGCCGCACGATGCGCAAGCGGCCGGCGCCGAGCGCCGTGCGGATGGAAATCTCGGGCCCACGCGCGGCGGCGCGCGCCAGCAGCAGATTTGCGATGTTCGCGCAGGCGATC
>DASUFM010000623.1:0-4133 GCA_036274535.1 Blastocatellia bacterium | reverse complement strand
CGTTTGTGTTGAAACCGCTGCCGCTCAAAGACCCGTACAGCATCGCCAACGTCACCGGCTACGACCGCGAAGGCAACCGCAACGGGCTTTTTTCGTACCTCGATTATGTGGACTATCGTGACCGCAACACGTCGTTTGCCGGGTTGATCGCGTGGAGTCAATTTACCGCGCCATTTGGGAGCAAACAGCAGCGGGCGCCGATTCATCCAGCGTCCTTGGTAATCTTGGTTTAGGTAACTTCGTGTCAGGCAACTACTTTACGGCGCTGGGCGCGGAGATGGCATTGGGGCGCGCCTTCGCGCCGGAAGAAGATCAGACGCCCGGCGCGCATCCGGTGATGGTCTTGAGCCACATTTGTTGGACACGCCTCTTCAATTCTGATCCACACATCGTCGGCAGAACCGTTCGCCTGGCCGGACTGCCGTTCACTGTTATCGGCGTCACAGCGCCTGAATTCATTGGCACTACACCGCTGCCGCCACAATTTTGGATACCGCTGATGATGCGTGATAAGGTGCTCGGCAGTCGGAATCGCAGCGAATTGCAAAGCGAACGCAAGGAGAATTTCTTCTTCTTGATAGGCCGTCTGAAGCCAGGCGTGACGTTTGCGCAGGCGCAAGCCGAATCGAGACGGGACTCGTCACTAAAAACATGTTCACGCTCGACCTGAGCGCACAGGGCATGGAGCCGAACCGCGCGAACGAATTGTATAACCGGCTGGCCGAGCGATTGCGCGCGCTGCCGGGGGTGAAAAGCGTCGCTCGAACACAGCGGCCGCCATTTAAGGGCAGGCAAACAACGCCAATTACCATTGCCGGACAGCAACAGCTCGACAATCATTTCTTGCAGGCGAATTACAATTTCGTCTCCGCGAATTATTTCCAGACGTTGGGCCTGCGAATTACGCGAGGGCGCGGCTTCAGCGAACAAGAAGAGCAGGCAAATGCGCCCGTCGTCGTGATCAGCGAATCCACCGCGCGTCGCTTCTGGCCGCAGGAAAATCCCATCGGCCAACACATCGGCATCGGCGCAGCGGCGCAGCAAGCGACCACTGACGGCGCGGCAAACTTTCCGCAATACGAAATCATCGGCCTGGCAAACGACACGCGACAGGGCGTGGTTTGGCGGCCCGATGAAACGTGGCTGTACCTCCCGATGTCAACCGCGCGGCCCGATGTCAGTAATGAGAGACAGAAGCTGATCGTCAGCGTGGAAAGCGATGCCCGCGCGGTGATGAGAGCATCGCAAAAGGAAGTTGCCGCGCTTGATCCGGGGCTGTTCGCGCTGATTTACCTCGTGGACGACATGCTGGATACGCAGATGATTCCCTTCCAGGATATTGCCTTGCTGGCCGGCGCGCTGGGGCTGTTGGCGCTGGCGCTGGCGTCTATCGGACTCTACGGCGTGATGGCGTTCATCATCAGCCAGCGTACCCGTGAAATCGGCGTTCGCATGGCCCTGGGCGCGCAGCGTCGCGATGTCATCACACTCTTCCTGCGACAAGGCGGCAAGCTGATTGCGATCGGGGTTCTCATTGGACTGGCCGGCGGCGCAGCGATTTCCAGTCTGCTGGCCATTGCGCTGGTAGACATCAGCCAATTCGATCCGCTGGCGTTTGGCGCAGCGGCGGCTTTTATGATTGGAGTCGCGCTGTCGGCCTGCTGGCTTCCGGCGCGGCGAGCGACGAAGGTTGACCCGCTGATCGCTTTGAGATGCGAGTGAGCGCGATCCGTTCCTCCAAAATGGTCCATCGCCGAAGGCCATGACCGGGAGACATCAAGAGAGACGAAATCACGATTGCGACCGGCGCGTGTGACGGTCTGTCCCTGCCTTCACTTTAGTTTCGAAGTTTACTTACGACTTTTTTGCCGCCGTTCGAGGTTACGCCAATATTGAAACTCGTCTTCATGGACTTCATAGTCAAGGTCGCCGAGGCGCGCCTGCATTCTTTCCTGGGCGTCCGCAACGCCCCTGTTGTAAATGCTTGGCCCAATCTCTTCGAGTATGAACCCAAGAAGCGCCTTCACCTCAAGATTGCCTATACGCGCTTCCAGGTTCGCCTCAAAATATTTTTGAATAGAGTTGATAGCATTTTGCCTTGCTTCCTTGGTCAGTTCGATTGCCATATATAATCTTTTAGCCTCACTAAAGTTCGCCCATTCAAGAATTCGCGACACCAGACGAAGGCCAATTTTATGTGATGAGATGATGAATAGCAGCATCGAATGCGTTTTTTCGTTCGCGCTGTCACAGCCGTCGGGCCGCCGTGTCTAACTGAACATGATACAACAAAACCCTCTACAGGATCGTTATCAATCATGCGCTGAACATGAAGCGTGCGCGCGGCGAGGAACGAGAGTGTACCTTCGAACGCTATGGAGCGGACCTCGACGGCGCCCCCGACGCGGAGTTGCCCGACCCGCGATACCGCTGGCGAATTGTGGGTGGGACACATTTAAGATGACGTAGCCGCCGTCATAATAAAAAGGCCGAAATTTGACAAAAATTAGTCTTAATGCTACAAGCTCGCAAAATATATTAAGCGTTTACGCAAGCGCTTTCATAAATTGAAAAAAAAGCTCTCTTCACATCTATGACGGCCTGATCCGGCTCCTCGCATGCCCGCGTGGCGGCGAATGCGCTCTCGGGGAAGTGAAATCCATATCTACCCTTGGCAAGTCGTCTGTTAACTGGGGCGGCCTGCCGGATGACGCCTTCGGTGGCGATTCTTTACGCGACTCCAGGAGGACCTTATGAAAGCTCGCAAAACTGTGATGTGCCTGCCGCTCACGATCACGCTCGCGCTCGCGTGGGCCTTCCCGGCGCTCGGTCAAAGCGACCGAGGCGCCATTACGGGTACGGTCAAAGATCAGAATGGAGGCGTCGTCCCAAACGCGAAAGTTACCGCGACCAACATTGACACCGGCGAAACCCGAAAGGCTATGACCGGCAATGAGGGCGCCTTTACGCTTTCGGAGCTCAAGGCGGCGTCGTATAGCCTGACGGTCGAAGCGACTGGCTTCAAAACCGCGACGATAGACAGGATTCAACTGGGAGTCCAAATCGTACGCCGGGCCGACGTGACGCTCGAAGCCGGCGCCGTCAGCGAAAAGGTGACAATCACCAGCGAGGCTCCGGTGTTGCAGACCGACAGTCCGGCGCAGCAACTCAACGTCACGGAGCGACAAGTCAGAGAATTGCCGCTCCTCGTCGCCGCCGAAAGCGGCGGCCGTTCTCCACTCGCCTTCATCTTCCTCGACAGCAGCGTCACGCCTAACGGGGCTACATCCGGCGGCACGAACGCGACGAATTTTCGCATCAACGGCAGCCAGGGGCTCGGTCAGGATATCCTGATCGATGGCGCCGGCACGCGTCGCGGCGAGAACGGCACGTTCTTCTCGGAAGTCGCGCCGGGCCCGAACGCCTTTCAGGAGTTCACGATCAACTCCAGCAACTACTCCGCCGAGTTCGGCAACTCTTCGGGAGGCGTTATCAACTTTACGATCAAATCGGGCGGCAACGATTTTCATGGCGAAGGCTATCTGTATCTGAACAACGAAGCGTTCAACGCCAACATCGCGCTCAACCGCCTGACGGATCTGCCGCGCCCGCGCGACCGGCAGAAAGACTTCGGCTTCTCAATCGGCGGCCCGGTTCGGCTGCCGAAGAAGGTCTTCGGCCCGCTCGGCTATGACGGGCGCAACCGGACCTTCTTCTTCTTCAACTATGGCGGCTACCGCACCAGTCAGTCCGAATCGGTGGAGGTCAGCGTCCCGACCGCGCGAATGCGCAACGGCGATTTCAGCGAGCTGTTGACCGATCCTAAAGTCCTGCAATTCTTCGGCGGTCCGGTTCAGATTTATGACCCGCGCCAGCCGGCCGGCCAGCGCGCCGCGTTTACCGGCAACATCATTCCCATGGACGCCATCGATCCCGTCGGGCGCAATTTCATCAACCTCTTTCCGCTGCCGAACCAGACCGGACCGTTGGGGTCATCCGTCTTCCACAACTACCGCGCGACGAGCAACGCGGTGGCGGAAACGAACTATTACGTGACGAAGATCACACAAGTCCTGTCATCAAAACAGCAGCTCAATTTCAGCGCCACGTATCGGAAGTTGCCGAGCACGAAG
>DASUFM010000622.1:0-19799 GCA_036274535.1 Blastocatellia bacterium | reverse complement strand
CGCCGACCCTCCTTTCCCTACGAAAGTGGCGCTGGAGACGGAAAGCGCAGTCAATGATCTTGGCGAGATGAGCGGGCATACGCATTCCCTCTACCGCGGCGACGCTGAGCTTTTCATGCGTATGATGTTCAGAAGGACGCCGAAGGCGGCGCCCAGGTTACGGGCGTGCGATTCATACGCGGCGCCGAGAAACTGCGGCCTCTGGCGGCGGCGCTTAAAGGCGCCAAATACCTGATGACCTTCCCCGACGGAACCGCGACAAAACTGATCCGCCGCGGAACACTCACATGCCAGCCTATGAACGGCGAGTGCTCGTTCATCCTGACGCCGCCGGAGGAGATCACATCGGTGGACTAATCAATAGTGATGGAACTACAGCATACTGATTCTCTTCAATCCGCAATCCGCAATCCGCAATCCGCGATGAGGATAGTTGTAATCGCCGGGACATCGTCTAATACGGGCAAGACGACACTACTCTGCGATTTGCTGCGCGAGTTCGGGCGCGACGAAAGCTGGGAAGCGATCAAGCTCACCCGCGGTCATCACCGTTCTTGCGGCAAAGACCCGCACGCCTGCTGCGTCAGCCACCTGCTCGGCGATCAGCCTCTGGTCCGTTCGGGCCGCGATGAGACCTATGCCGCCGGCAAAGACACAGGCCATTACTGGGAAGCCGGCGCGAGTAATGTGCATTGGGTGATTGTGACTGACAATCAGGTTGAGCAAGGAATTCGGACGGCGCTGGCGCGGGTGAAATCCGGACGCGTCCTGATCGAAGGAACAAGTTTGTTGAAGTTCATTGAGGCGGATTTCGTAGTTATGGCGGCCCGCCGGGATCACAAGATCAAACCCTCGGCGCGGCGCGCCTTGGCGGAAGGCCTGGTGGACGCTCTTTATTTTTCCGGCGAGGATAGTGATGCGGTCTTCGAGGATTCATTGCCGCCGGAACTAGCGGGCGCGGCGCCCATATATACCGCCGCGCTGCGGCCACAATTGATCAGTAAAATTAATTCACGGTTAGGCAACCATCGATTAATTTCTTCAGTTCCGCAAACTCCAACGGCTTACTGATATACTTCGACCCTCCCGCCTCGGCAGCCTGTTGGCGAATCTCATCGCTATCGTGCGCTGAAAGGATGATGATCGGCAGGCGCTCAAACTTCTGGTCGCTACGGATTTCGCGCGTCGCCTGCAGGCCGTCTACCACAGGCAGCGTGACGTCCATCAGGATCAGATCCGGCTCTTCCTGGTGAGCGGCTTCTATGGCTTGCCGCCCGTTTTCAACCTCGATCACATCAAATCCCGCGTATTTGAGCATGAGCGTCAGCGCGGTGCGAAGTTCTTCGAAGTCATCGGCGATCAAAATGCGAGACTTTTTTTCCATCATAAATTTGGTCAGTAATGACCTGCATTCTAACACAGTGGGGGCAAGGCTCGACAAGGCGCCGGCTCTTGGCGATCCGGCGCGCCATGCGGCTTGCAAATTGCGGAGCGGCGCGCCTTTTTGTTAGCATAGATCGCTCCTTGAGAGCGCCTTTTCTCACAATGAATCAGGCTTAAGCAAAGCGGCGATGGCCTGGCCGCCGAAAGTCGGCGTACCCCCACCGCGTTTACCTCGCTCGACCCGCGAGAGGCGAAATCCGCGATGATCAAAGACAGCGAAGAAGCGATACTGATCGAGACCGGTCGCATGGCCGCGCGATTGATTCATGATTTCAAAAATCAATTGGGCGGATTGAAACTTTACGCCGCCTATCTGCAAAAGCGCTTCGCCGGCAATCCGGAAGGGATGGAAGTCGCGGAAAAAATCGCGCAGGGGTTGAACGAAATGGCCGAACAGGCGGCGATCCTGAACAAACTCTGCCGCCCTTTGGAATTGCGCGCGGCGCCAGGCGATCCCACCCTGGTCGTGGAACAGATCGTGAGCAGGATCGAGCCGAAGGCATCCGAGAAACGTGTGAAGATAACATCCAAATTTGAAGCGGGCGCCACACAAATCTCTTTCGACCCGCAGCTGATCGGCGAGGCGCTCGATGCGATAATCATGCGCGCCGTGGACGCGTCGCCACAGGACGGCGAGATCGTGATTTCATTGAGGCGGCAGGATGAAGCGCTGAAAATCGAAATAAAGGACCATGGCGCGCCGCTCGATGACGAAAGACGCCTCAAATTCTTCGACCCTCTAGCCGGCGACCGCCTCAACCGAACGGCGCTCGGACTGGCGATGGCGAGAAAAATTATTGAAAGACACGACGGACAGGTCTCCGCGCGATCTGACACGGTCGCCGGGACAATTGTAGAAATAAGATTACCGATTGCGGATTGCGGATTGCGGATTGCGGATTGAAGAAGTATTTCAATTACGCGCTCTGTGTTCTACGATTTTTGATTGCTGATTGGGGATTAAAAAAATCCGCAATCCGCAATCCGCAATCCGCAATCCGCAATGGAGAGATTTGCTGTTGAAAAAAGATGGAAAAATCCTGGTTGTAGACGACGAGCCTTTGATTACCGATAGCCTGCGGTTGCTGCTCGGCATAGAAGGTTACAAGGTCGAGATCGCGTCGAGTTACACCGCCGCCCGCGCCGCGGTCGAGCGGGCGTCATTCGACCTGGTGTTGACCGACCTGCAACTGCCCGATGATCACCAGGGCGGGCTGTCATTGTTGCGCGCCGTCAAAGAGCGCGCGCCCGACACCGAGGTGATCGTGATTACCGGCCACGGGACTTATTCCGAAGCGGTCGAAGCCACAAAGGCCGGCGCCTATTATTTCGTCGAAAAACCCTTCGAGGGAGATCAGATTCTATTACTCGTCGAAAAGGCGTTGGAACGGCGACGGCTCGTCAGCGAATCGGAGAGATTCCGCCGCCAGATCCAGCGGCGCGAATATTCGAGCATCATCGGCGCGTCGAAGGCGATGCAGATGATTTACGAGACTATCGAAAGCATCGCCAAGAGCGACGCCAACGTGCTGATCATCGGCGAATCCGGCACGGGCAAGGAGTTGATCGCCAACGCCCTCCATTTTAATTCGCTGCGCGCGGAAAAGGAGTTCGTCAAGGTCAACTGCTCCGCCCTGCCGAAGGAGCTGATCGAAGCCGAATTGTTCGGCTACGTCAAAGGCGCCTTCACCGGCGCGATGCAGAACCGGCAGGGGCTGATCTCACAGGCCAAAGGCGGCAGCCTGATGCTCGACGAGATCGGCGAAATGCCCATGGAGTTGCAGCCGAAACTGCTGCGCGTGCTGGAAGAACGAAAGTTCCGCCCGGTCGGATCGTCCGAGACGTTCGAAGCCGATTTCCGCCTGATCTGCGCCACCAACCGCGAGCCCCGGGAAGCGATCAAGGATGGCATGATGCGCGAAGACCTGTTCTACAGAGTCTCGACGATCACGATCAACGTCCCACCGCTGCGCGAACGCGCCGAAGACCTGCAACTGCTCACCGATCACTTCTTCCAGAAGTTCAAGGAGAAATACTCCCGCCCGCTGCAGGGCTTTTCGCAGGCCGCCTATCAACAGGTATTTTCACACCGCTGGCCCGGTAATGTGCGCGAATTGCAGAACGCCATCGAGCGGGCGGTGCTGCTGGCCAAAGGCCCGCGCATTGAACCTGAAGACCTGCCCTTTGGCGACCAATCCCAGGAGGCCATTGCCGATTCGTTCTACGTCCCACCGAACATGACTTTGGAAGAAATAGAAAAGCTGGTCATCGAACAAACTCTCAAACGCACCCAGGGCAATAAACAACAGGCCGCGGCGGTCCTCGGCATTTACAGACCGCGCCTCTACAGCAAAATCAGAAAGTATAAAATCCAGGTTCCACGCGAATCACGCAAACGAGCTAAAAAGAGCGCCGCGGCCTGAGCGTGTTGCAGTAAGTGTGGCGCGAGCAGGGACGCAGAATGTCGCGTCTCTGCCCGCGCCATATCGTCAGCGAAATTTTTATTGACTTCTTAATCCAATCAGCATATTTTCCTGACTTCGTTCAGCCTTTGTTTGGCCTTGTTTGGTCTCGTTTTGGAGGATGCGGCCATGATGAAAAGTACTTCCTTTCTCTTCTCTTAGTATCTCACCGATTGTCGGTGTTCCCCTCTTTGTGTATCCGAACAAATTTTATATGGATCATGAACAGGACTTATATGTCCTATTCATGGTGAAAAGTTCGTAGTCCCGCCTTTAGGCGGAAGCCTCGGGCGCAAATCAATTCCGTAGCGCCAAACTATTCCGCCTGAAGGCGGAACTACGAACTGATTTTCTGGAGAGTTATGAGATACAACCTGAAAGAGTTCCTAAGCGAGGCGCTGCGCCAGCCTTCGGACTATGTCACGTATTTCGCCGGCGCCAAATTGGTTGAGATGTACCCCGGAGCGACGATCATCGAAAACGAATCGTTGTCTTTCGACCTCGCCGAGTACGCCGAGGCGGGATTGTGCTCTATCTGGGCGCATGAGGACGTTCATTGCCAGAAGGACACACAGTGGCGAGGCGTCAAAAAAGGCCTCAAGCGCGAAATCGAGAACGGGTGGTTCAGCGTGTTGTGGCCCGATGGGGGAAAAGATTTTTCCATCGATGTCGTTTATCTGACATGGAATGACGGGGGTTGCGAGACGACGCGGCATTGGATTATCGCGGAGACTTGTGAGGTCGCCGAGAACTTCATGCGCGCCGTTTGCGCTTACTGCGACGAGGTTCACAGCGAGATTCTGGTTTACGAGGATGGTTATTGGTCCAAGGACGACAAGCTCTTCACTTCGATCAAGAGCGCGACTTTCGATAACCTGATCCTGCCGCCGCAATTGATGCGGGAGTTGCGCGAAGATTTTCAACGCTTTTTCGCTTCCCGGGAGGTCTATCAAAATTACGGGATACCGTGGAAACGCGGCGCGTTGTTTATCGGACCGCCCGGCAACGGCAAGACTCATGCGATCAAGGCGCTGGTTAATGAACTGAACCTGCCCTGCCTGTACGTCAAAAGCTTCAAGGCGGAGCACGTCACGGAGCAGAGCAACATGCGCAGGGTTTTTACCAGGGCGCGGCGAAACGCGCCTTGCCTGGTGGTGTTGGAAGATCTGGACGCCCTGATCGAAGACCAGAACCGCGCCTTCCTGCTCAACGAATTGGACGGGTTTGCGGATAACGACGGCGTGGTAGTGCTCGCTTCGACCAACCACCCGGAGAAGCTCGACCAGGCAATTCTGGATCGTCCAAGCCGCTTTGACCGCAAATACCATTTCACGCTGCCCGGGCTGCCTGAAAGAATTGAGTACGTCCAGCATTGGAATCGGACGCTGCAACCCGAAATGCGGTTGACGGATTCGGAATCGATGGCGATAGCCGAATGCGTTGACGGTTTCTCCTTCGCGTTTCTGAAGGAGTTGTTTCTGTCCGCCATGATGCAATGGATAAGCGCCAAAGTATCCTGTCAAGAAGCAGGTCAGGCGACGGGTGGTATGTGCGAAGCGCTGATCGAGCGCGCGTCGCTTTTGCGCAAGCAACTGAGCGACAGCAAACGTGAATGAATAGAAGGCGGTGGGACACAGCCAAATTGTCCCACCTGAAGCATTTTAAACAGTTGTGGGAGATGGCGGCGGATTATCCGTATCGTACCGTCGCATCGGCGTCCCCTGACGCTTTTTCTACAAACTCGCCGCGTCATGATTTCGATCCCATCAACTATGTTTGACGTGACGGCGTAATTTGCTTAAATTTGTCATGAATTCAGGATTGACGACCTGAGCCCTGCGCAATCGTTACGTCAGCGGAACGGGCTGCCTTCTCTCCTTCTATATAAAGTCTCCTTCTGTGTAAAGAAAGAGACCAACTATCGGCGATGGGAGTTTTTTTCAGCCGGGGAAACAGTCATGCCGGACCATGAATCTCAGGACCTGACTTTATTATTGCGGCGTTGGAGTGAAGGATCAGACGAAGCTCTGGAGCAATTGGCTTTCCGGGTGGAAGGCGAGTTGCGGCGGCTGGCCCGGCATTATCTCAGCACGGAACGAAAAGGTCATTTACTGGAATCAGGAGCGCTGGTCAACGAAGCATGGCTGCGCCTGATCGGCTGGAGCAATGACGACTGGCAGAACCGCGAACATTTCTTCGGGATGGCCGCTCAAATGATGCGGCGGGTGTTGGTGGACGAGGCGAGGAAGCGAAATTACGCCAAACGCGGCGGAGGCGCTTTTCAGGTCTCGTTGTCGGAAGCCGATCAGCCTGTAATCTGGCGCGCAGATGAGTTGATTGCGCTCGACGAGGCTTTGGAGAGACTCTCCGGCTTCGATCAACGCAAAGCGCGAATCGTAGAGATGCGCTATTTCGGCGATTTGGATCAGAAAGATATCTCCGCGATTTTGCAGATCTCAGTCCGGCAGGTGCAGCGTGAATTGCGCCTGGCTCGATCCTGGCTCTACCGCGAACTCAAAGCGATTCAGAAAAGCGCCGATGAATCCTCAACGATGGCAAAAGATAAATGAGCTTTTTCAGGAAGCTGTCTCACTACCCATGCAGGATCGCGGAGAATTCCTCAACCAGGCCTGCCTTAACGACGAAGAACTGCGCCACGAAATAGAAACACTTCTGGACGAACAACTAGAGGCCGAACGCTTTTTCGAGCAACCCGGGATCGAGGGGCCGGAAGCGATTCAATCGCCCCGGCTGCCCCAACGGCCCCGGCTTAATGAGACACAGACAGAAAATCGCGCCACCGCAGAGATCCGGCCGGATGAATCACAGACGGAAAACCGCGCCACCGCAAATCTCGCGGCCCCATATAAGACGGCTCACGATGAAGCCGAATCAGGGTCGAAGTTGCTGCCGCTGACGGTTATAGGCGTGTCGTTCATTGGCGTAATCAACCTGCTGATGGGCTGGATGGCTTTGAAATACGGGTGGACGGAACGTCTGGGAATCGATACGAATAATCGATACGGCGCGCCCTCCGTCACGGGTATAAATCCAAACTCGCCGAATGTGGGGAAACTCCAGAACGGCGACCTGATTCTTGAGATCAACGGGGAGCGACGCTTCGTTCGCACCCACTATTATGCCGTCATGAGGAGGATCAGTGATGACGCTCCGGCCCATTTACTCGTGCGGCGGCAGGGCGCGGAGCGTCTGGTGGATGTCAGCTTTGCGCCGTTTCCGTCCTCTCCGACTTACCGCTGGCGTTTTTTCATATTCGGGTTCGTGCGGGTGATCGCTTGCCTGAGCGTGGCGCTGCTGATTGCGCTGCTGCGCCGCCGTGACGAATTTTCGCGGCTCGGCGTCGCGACTTACCTGGCCTTTGCGACAGTCAACCTGTGGATCATGTGGTTTCATCTGAGAGACAGGCTGACAGGCATGGAAGAGTATCTCGAATTGATTGTCCTGCTGCTGTGGGCCGGCCTTCCTCTCATTCCGCTCAGTTACCATGCCATCCTGATCTTCCCTCCGGGCGCTCGTCCGCCGGCAAGCCGTTTCTGGCTCTGGCTGCGTAATCTGCTTTATGCTGTGACGCTCTTCCTGTTTTTACCTCATTGTCTTTATACCCTCAGTCCATATAATTCGGGATTGGCGGACGTAATGTTCGAACATGAAAACCTGACAGTTCATGCGCTCTACTGGGGATCGATAGATTGGTACTACCCGTTCGGGTTGGTGTGCTTCTGCGTAATCTTGATTCGTAACTTCCTGCTTGTCCGCGAACCGGCGGAGCGGAGGCGATTGAAAATATTGTTTTACGGGACGCTGGCCGCGGTGACGCCGGTGGCTCTGGTGGCGCTTTCGGAAGGGCTGGTCAACGCTTTTCCCGTAAATCGGTTTCCCGCCTGGCGCGAAATGAACGGAAATGCGATCTGGATTACGGATCCGGCGACGTTGTTCCTGCCGGTGTCCTGGGGCTACGCCATTTTAACGCGCAGAGTATACGACGTGCGCGTCGTGGTAAGGCGAAGCCTGAGATACTTACTGGCGCGCAGAGCGCTCGGCGTCATACTGCTGACGCCGGCTCTGGTCCTCATATACCGCGTCGTTTCGCGGCCCGATCAGACGATCAGGCAATTGATCTTTTCGCAGCCGCTGTCACTTGCGCTGATCGCGCTGGCTTCGATCAGTCTGGTTTACAGACGGCAGATAAGCGCCTGGCTGGACCGCCGGTTCTTCCGCGAACAATATGATCGCGAACAGGCGCTATACAGGCTGATCGACGAGATCGGAGAATTCGAAGATCTGCCCGGGATGTGTCATAGCGTGAGCGGGCAGCTCGAGGCGGCGCTGCATCCGTCGCGCATTTACTTCTTTCACCAGACCGATTCGCGCGATTTGCGCCTGGCCTACTCTTCGGATAACGGGCTGCCGGACATCTCGGTGTCTTCCGATTCAGCTTTGTTTCGGATGATGCGGGATCAAAAGACTGCGCTCGATTATCCTCCGCCGCGCGCGATCAAGCTGCCGCAGTATGACCTTCGGTGGCTGGAGCGTCTGGAGACGGAATTGATGGCGCCGATGATCGATTCGCGTAATCAACTGGTCGGATTGATAATCCTCGGCCAGAAACGGTCGGAAGAACCTTACAGCCCGACCGACCGCCGCCTGCTGCTGGCGATCGCGCGGCAGATGGCGACCGTCATCGAAGTGACGCAATTGCATAGTCAGGTCGCCCAAAAAGCCAGAAGTGAACACGAAGTGTTGGCGAGGTTGACGGCAGGCAATGTCAATTTATTGCGGGAATGCCCTGACTGCGGCTGTTGTTATGACGTGGTCGACACGCAATGCGAAAAATGCTCTGCGCAGTTGACCCTGACATTGCCGGTTGAGCGCTCCATCGAAGGCCGCTACCTTTTACATCAATTAATCGGCAAAGGGGGAATGGGCTCAGTCTATCGCGCGACGGACATGCGTCTGAACCGACTGGTGGCGATCAAGATCATCAAAGCCGATTTTTTCGGCGATCGAACCGCGCTGCGCCGATTCGAGCGCGAAGCGATCGTGGCCGGGCAACTCAATCATCCAAACATCGTCGAAGTGCATGATTATGGGCACACGCCGTCCGGCGGCGCATGGGTGGTGATGGAACTGGTCAACGGCGTGACGCTGCGCGATGAATTGAATCGCTTGAAAAAACTCCCTGCGGGTTTCGTCGCCCAACTGTTCGAGCAGCTATTCGACGGCGTCGAAGCCGCGCACAATCGCGGCGTCGTCCACCGCGACCTGAAGCCTGAAAATATCGTGCTCGTTCGCCCTGACGATAAGGCCGTACAGGTCAAAATTCTGGATTTCGGTCTGGCGAAATTGCGGAGCGCGATTCAGAGCATAACGGTGAAGGACACACAGACCATCACCGAGGCCGGGCTCCTGCTCGGCACGCCGGCTTACATGTCGCCTGAACAACACTCCGGCGCCGCGGTGGGCGCGGAATCAGACATCTTCGCGCTCGGCGTAATACTGGTCGAGACTCTGACAGGCCAGCGCCCGTTTCAGGGCCGAACTCAGGCCGAGTTACTGCATTCGATGTTAACTCAACCACTCCGCCTGCCGAACGAGATCAACGATATCCCGCAACTCAATCAGGCATTGCGCAAATGTCTGGCCAAAAACGCCTCGCAAAGGTTTCGAACAATAGCCGAGGCGAAGGTTGAAATAATCACGGCTATTCAAGCCCGAGAGCTAAAATGATTTCGCATTGCGGATTCAGACTTGAGTGTTATGCGATTCCTCGCTGTTTTGCTTTTCATGTTATTGTGCGTTACAAGCGCTGCCCGCACGACCGCAACGCAGACTAAGGCGGGCGCGGCCGGACGCCTTGATCTTTCCGGATACGACCTGCGCCCATTTTACGAAAACGACTTCGGACGGCCGCAGAACATCGCCCGCGAAGAGGATCTGATCAAGCAATCCGGCGGCGTGTGGAAGCGGAAAGCCGGCCCTGCGCCCGACGCTGAATGGATCGCCGAGGGCTGGGGCGGCGCGGAGGTCCGCGACGGCAGATTATTTGTGGCCCCGTCGCCTTTCGACGCGTCAGGCAGGCCGTCATCTGTAGAGCAGGGCCGGCGCTCTCATATGGTGGTCTGGAACCGCCGCATCTTTCCGGCTGACTTTCTGCTGGAATTCGAGATGAGCCCCTGCGGCTCCACAAACGGGCTGACCATTGTCTTCTTCTGCGCTACCGGACGGAACGGCGAAGATATCTTCGATCTTTCCCTGCCGCCGCGCCGGGCCGAATACCAGGCCTATCACAGCGGCGCGCTGGCCAACTATACCGATTCCTACTGGAGCCGTAACAATGAAGCGGAAAGCCTCTCGAACCGCCTCCGCAAGAATCCAGGATTCGAACAGGTGGCCGAAGGGCCCAGCCTGACCACCGGCCCGACCGATGTCACGCATCGTCTTCGTATTTTGAAGAGCGGCTCGCACATCGAAGCCGAGGTCAACGGCAAGGTCGTCATCAAGTGGGACGACACCGGACGCCCGCTGGGCGCGGGGCGGATCGGGCTGCGTTCGATGGAAGGGGTGACGACGGTTGCTTACGACAACTTCAAAGTGTGGCAGATCACTCCCAAACGAAACAGATGATCTAGAGTATGCATAAATCGGCCGGGCCTTTGGAGCGCTGTTGCTGGGATACTGCTGGCGAATTGTAGGTGGGACAAATTTAAATTGTCCCACTTCTTTTCCGACTGATAAGTGGGACAATTTAAATGTGTCCCACCAAAAGACTTCATTTTTGAATTCGCCAGCGGTATCCCGTGGGATACCGCACTCCAAAAGCTGTCGCCATTTCAAGAAATTGAACAATGAAAACAAGACTAACTTTGAATGCTTTTATGCTGCCGGTCCTGCTGGCCGCTTGTTGTGGATTGCGCGGCGCCGCGCAACCCGCTTCATCCGTGGAATTGAAATGGCTGGGGGATAAGCCGCCCACGACGGCGATGGGCGTCAGTTGGGGAACGCCATGGCCTCAGGGCAAAGTCCGTAAAAACCAGGCGTTCACGCTGACCACGGCCGGGGGGAAGAGTTTGCCGCTGCAATCGTGGCCTCTCGCCTGGTGGCCTGACGGCTCGATCAAGTGGACAGGATTCGCCACTGTGGCCGGTCCTGAGACAACAGGTTCACTGACGCTCTCCCTGAGTGACGCCGCAGGGCCTGCGTCAGGACCGGTCTTACAGGTCAGACAGAGCGACACAACCTTTGAAATAGACACCGGGCGATTGAGGGCTCGCATTTCCAAATGGGGCGCTGGTCTCATTGACTCGATGGCTATTGACGGTCGCGAGGTGGCGCGAGACGGGCGCCTGATCTGCATCCTGCAGAAAGGCCAGGACGACCCCGACGGCGAAGCTGAAAACGTCCCGCCGCGAGAGAAATATACGGCCAAAGTTGAGAAAGTGACGATGGAGCAATCCGGCCCGGTGCGCGCCGTGGTGAAGATAGAGGGCAAACACCGTGGATCGAAGAGTAGCCGTGAGTGGCTGCCGTTTGTTGTTCGCCTATATTTTTACGCGGGGCAGGAGTCGGTTCGCATGGTCCATTCCGTCGTTTATGACGGCGATGAGAGCAGGGATTTCATACGCGGCCTTGGCGTGGCTTTCTCGGTTCCGATGCGCGAGCAGGTTCACAACCGCCACATACGATTTTCCGGCGCGGGCCTGGGCCTGTGGTCGGAACCGGTTCAGCCGATGATCGGGCGCGGGGGCCGTTTCGTGGCCCATCCAGAGACTGGCGCCGACGTTTATCATGATCAGATCGCCGGCAGACGCGTCCCCAACAAGGAAGCCTACAACGCGCGCGGCCAGAGCCTGCTGGCCGATTGGGCCGTTTGGGATGATTTCAAGCTGGTCCAGCCGAACGCCGACGGGTTTACTCTGCTCAAGCGCGCCAACACTGAAAGCGCGTGGATACCGGCCGGAGCCGGCAAGCGCGCCTCGGGGCTGGTTTTCGCCGGCGACGCAAGCGGCGGTTTGGCGGCCAGCCTGAAAAATTTCTGGCAGTCATACCCGGCCTCGCTGGAGGTGAAGAAGGCGGCCGGCGGCGCCGCCGAGATGATCGTCTGGATGTGGTCGCCTGAAGCTCCTGCCATGGACATGCGCCACTACGACACCCGCCCGCACGGACTGGAAGCGGTTTACGAGGATGTGCAGCCCGGTTTCAGCACGGCGCACGGCGTGGCGCGCACCAGTGAGTTGACGCTGTTTGCGACCGACGCCGTCCCATCCAGAGAAGAGACGGCGAACATGGCGCGGGCCGGCGCCGACTCGCCGCTGCTGGTCTGCTCGCCGCAATACCTGCGCTCAGCCAGGGCCTTCGGCGTATGGGGGCTCGAAGACCGCTCGACTCCGGTGAAACGCGCGATTGAAGAGCGGCTCACGGCCACGCTGGATTTTTATCTCAAGCAGGTCGACGCGCGCAATTGGTATGGGTTCTGGGACTACGGTGACGTGATGCACTCATACGACAACCGGCGACATGTGTGGCGCTACGATTTGGGCGGGATGGCCTGGGACAACACCGAGCTGGGAACGGATATGTGGCTCTGGTACAGCTTCCTTAGAACGGGCCGCGCGGACGTCTTCCGCATGGCCGAAGCGATGACGCGGCACACCAGCGAGGTGGACACATATCATCTGGGCAAATTCGCCGGGCTGGGCTCCCGCCACAATGTGCGCCACTGGGGTTGCGGCGCCAAGGAAGCCCGCATCAGCCAGGCCGCTTACCGCCGCTTCTATTATTACCTGACCACTGACGAACGCACGGGCGATATTATGCGCGAGGCGCTGAACGTTGATTACAAGGTCGTTGATTACGACCCCATGCGGCTGGCCCAGCCCATCACCGAAGCCGAGAAGAAATATCCGACCCGCGTGCGCCTCGGCCCCGACTGGCTGGCCTTCGCCGGCAACTGGATGACCGAATGGGAGCGCACGGGCGACACGAAGTGGCGCGATAAGATCCTCGCAGGCGTCGAGAGTCTCGCCCGCATGCCGCTCGGCTTCCGCACCGGGAAAAACCTTCTGTTCGGCTATGACCCGGCCACCGGCAAACTTTATCAACTTTCGGACGAGGCCGGGCAGTACAACCTGGCGACAATCATGGGCGGGGCCGAAGTGGCATTCGAACTCGACCAGATACTCGACGACGAGCGATGGCATAAGCTTTGGCTGCAATACTGCCGGCTCAATAACGCGCCCAGGGAAGTCATCGTCAAGGACATGGCCACTGGAACCGAAGGCGCTGACGCTTCCTATATTCGCGACGGCCGCCTGGCCTCCTTCGTCTATTCGAAAACGAAAAACCCGGCATTTATGAAAGTGGGCGTGAATGCGCTGCTCGCCGCCGGTCGCGGCGCCCGAAACGAAGCCGTCCGAAGAGTGGAAGGGCCGGAATCGCTGAACCCCGTCGATGAGTCCGGCCTGGCGAATACAAACCGTGCGGCGCAGAACGGCCTCACGACGATCATATCACTCGGCCTGGTCGGCGATCAGCTCCCGGCCGAGTTCCCCACTAAAGGACAATGACGTTAAGTTCATGTCAGGGGAACGCAAAAAGCGCAAGAAATGTTATTGATGGTTTTGCGCTTTTTGTGTTCCCCTACATCTGTCCCGAACGAGAGCCCCTGAAGATATAATCAGAAATAGAAAGGAAAAAATAAGATGACAGAGACAACCAAGTCACAACTCTCTTCATGGAAAGCGCTCGGGACGCACTACGAACAGGTATCGAAGCTCCATCTGCGCGATCTCTTCGCCGAAGATCCGAAGCGCGGCGAGCGAATGGCGGTCGAGGCGGCGGGCCTTTATCTCGACTATTCCAAAAATCGCGTTACTGACGAGACATTGAGGCTCCTGCTGGGACTGGCTGATGAAGCCGGTCTGCGGGAGCGAATCAATGCGATGTTTAGCGGGGAGAAGATCAACATCACGGAGAAGCGGGCGGTTTTGCATGTGGCTTTGCGCGCTCCCAGAGGAGCGTCCATTGTCGTAGACGGAGAGAACGTTACGCCAAAAGTCCATTCCGTGCTGGACAAGATGTCCGATTTCTCAAGCCGCGTGCGGAGCGGCGAATGGAAAGGCCATACCGGCAAACTCATTCGCAACATCGTCAACATAGGCATCGGCGGCTCCGATCTGGGGCCGGTCATGGCCTACGAGGCGCTGAAAAGTTACAGCGACCGCGCCCTGACCTTCAGATTCATTTCCAACATCGACGACTCCGACTTCGCTGAAGCGGTTCATGACCTGGACCCATCGGAGACGCTCTTTATAGTCTCTTCGAAGACCTTCACGACGCTGGAGACAATGACGAACGCCCACACCGCGCGCGCCTGGTCGCTCGCCGGATTGGGAGGCGACGAAACGTCAGTCGCGAAGCATTTTGTCGCGGTTTCGACAAATGCCGCTGAAGTGTCGAAGTTCGGCATAGACACAGCCAATATGTTCGAGTTCTGGGATTGGGTCGGCGGCCGCTACTCCATGGATTCAGCCATCGGCCTCTCGACGATGATCGCCATCGGCCCGGTTCATTTCCGAGCCATGCTGGAAGGTTTCCACCAGATGGATGAACATTTCCGGACTACGCCCTTCGAGCGCAATCTGCCCGTGCTGATGGGCCTGCTCTCCATCTGGTACAACGATTTTTTCGGCGCGCAAACAGTCGCCGTCCTGCCTTACGAACAATATCTAAAGCGGTTCCCAGCGTACCTGCAGCAGTTGACAATGGAGAGCAACGGCAAGCATGTCACGCTCGACGGGGCCGAAGTCGAACGCCAGACCAGCCCAGTCTATTGGGGCGAGCCTGGAACGAACGGGCAGCATTCGTTCTACCAGTTGATTCATCAAGGGACAGTGATGATCCCCTGCGATTTCATAGCCTTTGCAAAATCGCTCAATCCGCTGGGCCGGCATCACGACATGCTCCTGGCGAATGTCTTCGCTCAAACCGAAGCGCTCGCTTTCGGCAAGACTCTCGAAGAGGTGAAGGCTGAAGGGACGCCGGATTGGCTCGCGCCGCACAGAGTCTTCGAAGGCAACCGCCCGTCGAACACGATTCTCGCCGAGCGGCTCACGCCCGAAATTCTAGGCAAGCTCGTCGCGCTTTATGAACACTCCGTCTTCACCCAGGGCGTCATCTGGAATATCGATTCGTTCGATCAATGGGGCGTTGAACTCGGCAAGGTACTGGCTCAGCGAATTATCCCGGAACTTGAAAGCAGTGAGGAACCCGGACTCGATCACGACAGTTCAACAAACAACCTGATCCGCCGCTACCGGAATATGAAATAGCTGGCTTGCGGTTGCAGCTATCATTTTGCCTTACACTTTGAATCCCCGCGGCAGTCGCCAAATTTGGCGCCAAACGAAAAAGAGCGAGTTGAAATGGAATAAAGCCGTCTCGCGGATGGATTTCATGGTCTGGATGGAAAGGAAAGACTATGAACAAACATCTGCGACGGAGCTTGATCGGCCTCCTGGCCGGATTCGCCAGTGGTGTCGCGCTCATAGCCACGTTGAGATATGGCGTACTTGGGATGGTCCTTGGCGCTGTCGTCGGCGTCGCGTATGCGTTGGCGTTCCGCCCCTCGCGGCGAGCCTATCCCGACAGCGGGATGACCGCGGCCGCGCTAGGCGTTCCGCTCTGGGGATTACTGAGCGTGATCGTCTTTCCTCTACTGTCGGGGCGAATGCCGATGTGGACGGCGGAGGAGATGCGCGCGTTGTTTCCGGAATTGGTGGGCTGGGTGTTGTTTGGCGGGTTTCTGGGGCTATCCGCGCAGGCGCTGAATGACCTCGCCTTCTGGCGCGTGGGGCCGGAGCCCGCGCCGTTCCCTCCGGTTGAAGTAAAGAAGAAACGTATCGTCATTCTGGGCGGCGGTTTCGGCGGAATGACCTCGGCGGAAAATTTAGAGCGTGAGTTCGGCGCGGACCGGTCGGTTGAGATCACGCTGGTCAGCGAGACCAACGCGCTACTTTTCACTCCGATGCTCGCCGAAGTCGCGGGCAGCAGTTTGGAGCCGACGCACATCAGCGCCCCCTTGCGCTCTAGTTTGCGTCGCACACGGGTCGTGCGCGGCAGGGTGGCGCAGATCGATTTGGAAAGACGACGCGTCAACGTGACGCTCAGCGCCTGCGCGCAGAATGACGGCTCGTCTGATTTTCAAGAACTGAATTACGACCATCTGATTCTGGCTCTCGGTTCGGTCTCGAATTACTTCGGTAATCAGAATATCAAACGCCTCGCCTTCGACTTCAAATCGCTGCTCGACGCAATCCGTATTCGCAATCACGTCATTGATATGTTTGAACGCGCCGACCGCGAATCAGACGCGGCGATGCGGCGGGAGTCGCTGACTTTCGTGGTCGCTGGCGGCGGGTTCGCAGGCGTCGAACTGGCCGGCGCGTTGAACGACTTTGCGCGCGGCATGCTGGCCGACTACCCGAATCTCCGCCCCGAAGAGTTGAGGATCATTCTGGTTCATTCTGGCGAGCGTATCCTTCCGGAATTGAGTGAGCCGCTGGCGGCGTATGCGCTCAAGCGAATGAGCGAGCGCGGCGTAACCTTCAAACTCAAAACGCGCCTGGCTGACGCGCGGCCCGGCGCAGTGATCCTGAATCCGTCGGAAGAGATTCGCGCTCAGACCTTGGTCTGGACGGCAGGTACAGCGCCTAATCCGCTGATCAAAACTTTGCCCATCGCCGTCAACAAACGCGGCGCCGTGGAAGTGGACAGCGCCCTCGCCGTACCGGGTCAGGCGGGGTTGTGGGCAGTGGGCGATTGCGCGGCGGTCACCGACGCAAAGAACGGCAAGCCCTGCCCGCCGACCGCGCAATTCGCCTTGCGCGAAGCTCGCGCAGTGGCGCGCAACATCCACGCGAGCGTCAACGGCAAACCGCCGGCGCCTTTTCACTTCGACTCGCTCGGCGCGCTTTGCGTCGTGGGACATCAAACCGCCTGCGCCGAACTCACGATTCCATTTGCCAGAAACAAATCGGTCCGTTTTTCAGGTCTGCTCGCCTGGTTGATGTGGCGTGGCATCTATCTGTCCAAGCTGCCGGGGCTGGAGCGCAAAGTGCGCGTGCTGATTGATTGGGTGATCGAATTGTTCTTCCCACGCGACATCGTTCAAACGATAGACGTAAGCGATCCGGCAAATCATGAGCCGGCGCCGGTCGAATCGGACAGCGCGGTCCGTTCCACTAGCGCGGCGTAACTTCGGAGAAAAATTATGCGTTCTTTAAAGCTGACGGTGGTCTCCGTATGTTTGTTGGTAGGCGCTCTGGGGGGGGTGGCGGCTACGATTGCCATCCATACTTCGCCCTTGAACAACGTTCTACTGGGCGCGCTCTATGGCTCGGTCTTCGCCTTATTAGCCTCCCGCGCCGTCAGCCCGGGCGCGGGGTTGATCTGGGGGCTTGGCTACGCGTTTATTCTTTGGCTGGCGATTCCGGCCGGCGTCGTTCCGGCGCTGAATGGCGGCATGCCTGCGATGGGAACGCTCGACGTCGCGCGGGCGCATTTCCCCGAATTGATCGCGTACTTGCTTTGTTATGGCGCGCCGCTGGGATTGTCGCTAGGAACATGGGGATTGCGGATTACTGATCCTTTTTCCAATCCGCAATCCGCAATCCGCATTCCGCATTCCGCATTCAGTTGGCCACGCGCGTTGGTCGTTGGCGGACTGGCGGGCGTCGGCGGCGGTTGGGCGTTCGGCAAGTGGATGGCGCAGGTCAATTTCTTCCCACTCGTCGCCGGACTGGTCAACTCCGATTCGATGATGGTCGGCGTGACGCTCCACTTCGTTTTCGCCGTGATCATCGGCGCGAGCTTCGGCGTATTGTTTCAACGCGACGTTCGCGGTTACGGGTCGTGTATGGGTTGGGGCGCGGGCTACGGATTGTTCTGGTGGTTTCTGGGACCGCTGGCGATTATGCCGATCTGGCAAGGCGGCAGGCTGAATTGGTCGTACAACCGGGCGAGCGTTTTGTTCGGTTCACTCGTCGGCCATGTGATCTACGGGTTGCTCGTCGGGTTGATCTACGCGGCGCTCGACAGACTGTGGGTCGGATTCTTCAAAAACTCCGACCCGATCAACCGCGAGCCTGAAGGGATCGGCTCACGCTTCCTGTATTCGCTGAACTGGGGCGCGGCGGCCAGCCTGGCGGGAGGCTTCCTGTTTTCGCTGGTGATGATGGCCGTAGGGTTTTTGCCGAAAGTGGCGGGACTGGTCGGCGGCGCGTCGCCCGCGCTCGGCTTTGCGGTTCACATGCTCATCAGCGTGCTGATCGGAATGAGCTACGGCCTGCTGTTTCGCCACGAAGCTCCTGATTTCGGATCGGGCGTGGCATGGGGCCTGGTTTATGGATTGATCTGGTGGTTTGTCGGGCCGCTGACCTTGATGCCGATCCTGCTCGGCGGGGCTTTCACCTGGACGACTGAAGCAGCCGGAGCTTTACTGCCCTCGCTGATCGGCCATCTGATTTATGGCGCGGCCACTGCGGTTGTCTTTTTGGCGTTGGAACGGCGTCACGCTGATTGGCTGCTGCTCGACCCGCGAATCGCGGCGCGTGAAGAGCGCCGCACACGGCCAGTCGGGACGCCAGCGCCAGCGCTGTGGCTGTTTGTGTTGGGGCTTGGGGCGTTATTGCCGATTCTGCTGGGGTGAGCGCACAACTGGCGCAAACTGTAAAAACTCCAGGTTAGGCCGATCATTTACGCTTCTGTTTCTTGCTCTGCCTTTGGTAAAAAGCCGCCACCTTCGCCCGATTTCCGCAGGCGGACATACTGCACCACCGCCGGCTATGATTCTTCGTCGTGTCATAGAAGCGCAAAACACAATCCGCGCCCTCACATTTTTTGAGATAAGCGAGGTTGCCATAGCAGAGCAGATCGGCGGCGGCTTCCGCGATCGGCGCAAGCAACCGTCCGGGGTCGCTGAAATCGGCGCGGAAACGCTTCTCGAAGCCCTCTTCGGTTCGCACAACCTCGGCGTAACCATTTTCCTCTCTCATTATTAAATTGATCGCCTCGATCACCGCAGGCTTGATATCTGCGCCCCGCTCAGCTTCTATAATCATCTCCCGCAACGTTTCTCGAAAGTTCAACGCGAGTTTCAACACTTGCGCCGCCTTCGGTCTGCCGCCCCAATCTTGAAGCAATGCTTTGGCCTGCGGCAGATCCGCCAGATTGGCCCTCGCTGCCCAAGCTATTAAATCCTCGAAGGATTCTAACAATTCCTTCGGCGCGCCGTTTTCGCGAATCCGGGTGTTGACAAAATCAACGCTCAGATTGTTTCCGACCAGGTAAAACTTTGACGTATCAAGCTTTCGCTCCATTTCAGCCTCCCGCGTGTCTCCATTAAATCCTTCGACATGTTCAATGTTCGTAAGCCTCCATAATATTTCCTCCACCTTGTGAATGGAAAAAAGTTGTGGGATCTGGAATAATACCTAACTGTCAAAATATTATATAGATAGTTAGTAAAATTGCCGGCCTGGGCGCCAGGCCGAAGCCGGTTCGACAGGCAAAACAAAAAGAGATTTCACGATTAAGGAAGTAGAGAAATGAACAAACAGTTTTCGCAATCATGGTTGGTCACGGCGCTTTCGCTGGCGCTGGGGTTCTTTTCAGTGGAGGGGCGAGCCCAGAAGCCGGTCGGCGGTCGCGCCAAACCCGATCAAAATTCGACACGAGTAACTTAATCCCAGTCTTGGGTTGGAAATGGGTCGTCAGAACTTCATTGAAGAGTAGAATTAAGTTGCAAAACAAAAACTACTCCGATGAAGGACGACCCAATGCCAAGCATAATTGACCAACTGACAGAAATCTACGTGT
>DASUFM010000621.1:0-12583 GCA_036274535.1 Blastocatellia bacterium | reverse complement strand
TCCTTGAAAAGCTGACTTTGCATATTCGCCACCACTTTGTCCATTTCGTAATGACGGCGCAAGCGCCGTCATTACGAAATGGACAAAGTGGAGTATTAATCAGTAATCCAATTTACGGCGAGTCGCCAGATCCCAGTAGGAATCGTAAGGACGATCCGAAGCGTAATCTTCGAGCATGCTGTTTATTGTTTGCATCAACTGCACGCTGAAAGAATTCCCGACGGTCTGCGGGTGGACTTCGGTGTAGTAGGCGTAGTTGAAATAACTGCGGATGATCACGCTCTTGTCATCGATCGGGAGCGTCTTCAGGTTTTCGACGAATCTGGGCATGGTGTCGTAGCGCCACAAATAGAATTCGACGTTCGAGACATAGAAGGCTGACACCTTCTCGTCGATCTCTTTCAGAAAGGCGCCAACGGCCTTGACGCCTTGCGTCCCGGACAGGTCGGCTGTGACAGGAATGATCAGGTTGCGATCCTGCAGGTTTTTGATCACCTGAAAATCAGCCTCGTTGGCCAGGTAGTTGCGGTGGCGTCCCGCCAGATCCTTTTCGAGCAGCAGGTCGCGATAGGCCGGGAAAAAGCGTCCCGTGGGACGGTCGCGGATCGTGTAGCGGACTTCGAGACAGTCGGTGTAGAAGGCTTGATAGATCTCGTCGATCGTTTCTATATCCCGCTGCGAAAGGCCCAGCCCGAACGACGCCACTCTTTTCCGAACCTCGGTTGTGAGCCTCTGGGCCATTTTCTGATCGAGCGGCGTGCGGTCGAAATAATCTATGAAGTCGCGGATCGGGCGGTCGCTCCATTTCTTGTGATCTTTGGGCAGCGGGCGCGCGAAGAGGTTCGAGAGATATTCGACGCGGTTGCGCGACATCATAAAAATGGCTTTGAACATCAGGTGCTGCAACATCGAGTCGCGGCGAATATCGACCATGAACGCGATCCGCGGCTTGATCTGCGCGATGTAAGTGAAGTTCTGATCCGGCCCCACGCCCAGATAGGCGCCGCCGGTCACATCCATCTTCTCCAATCGGGCAAGCACGTGCTGGTAAGACAATTCGTTCGAAACCAGATTGTCCGAGCCGAAGTATCCGGCCTTCTCCGAGAGGCGATTGACGAGCTGCGCGAAGTCGTAGCGCTTCTCGTTGATCTCTACTTTCTGTTGCGCGATCGTCGCGGGAGAAAACGAAAGCAACAGAACCAGCGATAATAATGCGAATGATCGGGTCGCTAATTGTCGGAATCGAATCATAGTCGCGTTCCTCCTATCATGAATAGGACAGATAGGACAGATTTATCCTATCTGTCCTATTTGTCCTATCTGTCCTATTCATAATTATCCAACGATTTTCAGTTCATAGACCCCGATTTTGATCAATTGACCGGCTTTGACTTCGGTTTGTTCCCCGGGCTGGATTTCACGTCCGTCGGCGTTGATCGAGTTCCGCCCCACGCATTCCAGTTTATACGAGTCGTTCTCGCCTCGGGTAAGGATCGCATGTTTGCGGCTGATTTCCTGATCGCCGTCGAGTTTCAGATCGACGAAAAAATCTTTCGAGCCGCGGCCGATTTCGATTCTGTTCTTGTGCGCGGCGAAGACTGTTTCCCCTTCGTACTGGCTGGAATAGGTAATGGTGAAGAGCGGAGCGATCGGCGCGCGCGGGCGAACGACGGTTCGGTCGGCGTCGTCGGACCCGGGCGCGATCGCCTCCATCTCTTCGGTCGTCGCCGGGAGAGTTGGCGCGACCGGCTTCTTTTTTCTGGCGGTGACCTGCGTCTTCGGCGAATCCTCATCCCAGATGGCCTGGACGCGAACCTGGCCTTTGTCGAGCGCGCCGTCGATGCCGAGCGAAAGAGCGATCTTTTCGGTTTTGGTGACGCGGTCGCCGATCAGTTCGCGGGCGCGTTCCGTCAAACCGGTCCGCAGCCCCTCCTCCAAACCTTCGCGTTTGCGTCCCTGCCATAACGCGTCGTCCTCTTTGCTGAGGTAAATGATGTACTCGCCGGGCAGATAGGTCGCGCCGCCCGGCGGAGTGAACATCTCCCGTTTCATGACGGCCTCGACTTCGCGGGCGATTTTGACGAAAAACTCATCCCACTCGCTGAGCTTTTGTTGCTGCGACGAAGTGGAGAGAGACCCGGTGTCTTCGCCGTCCAGCCATCTTCTGAAATCGGTCAACAGTCCAGTGATCTTCATAAAAATACATTATCGGGATTGGCGCGGCGAGCGCGCTTTTACCGCCAGAACTTACGCGAGACTACACGAACGTTGGGCGGATTTCCATCCAAATCACCGTATATCCAGCCCTCGTTGGTATCGACGTTCTGCTCCTTCGTGGCCCAGTCGTGGACTCGAATCCGAATCCAGTTGTTGTCTCTCCGCCCGAGCACCTCGTGGTGACTGCCTTTGGCGACCGTCCCGAGCACCTTTTCCCTTTGCGACGACGACGACGGCTCCGAACGAACGTTCAAACCGCTCACTATAATCTCAACCTCGGTCGGCGGACCGAATCCAAAAGGCGCGGGCTGACTGCGCACGTATCTGTCGACTTTGACTATCGCGCCGAATAAAGTGAACACCATTAAGCCGACGAAAATATTGCGCCGCACCTTCCAATTGAATTTATCAACGGCCTTCTTCAACCAGTCGGCGACCGTAGATTCGGCTTCCTTTGAAGGCTTCGAGCGTTCGACCTTTGCCGTGGGGGCCGGCGATTTTAAATCCGCCTTTGCCGCGGGGGCCACCGGCGACTCAGGCCTTCCCTGGGTTTGAATGGCCGGCGCTTCAGCTTTCTCCTGCAGTTCGATGAAGAACTTCGGCGCCCGGTCGCTCGGCCTCGTTTTCAACGCCGGCTGCGCCTGGCGCAGATCCTTGCCGTCGAAGGCGCGCGGGCCCGCCCCCGACTGTATGGATTGAACGGCCAGCGGCTTTTCGACCAGTCTCGCGGTCGCAAAATTGATTTGCAGGCGGGCGGTCGCAAGCTGGGGGTCGAAATCCGGATGCGCGGGACTGTTGGGCAGCGCGCCGGGCGCAACGTTCAGCCTCGGCCTGATGATCGTGGTTTCATCAGCCTCTTCGATCGTCTCGACCTTCGCTTCCTCGCCGACGGACGCGACTTGCGCCAGGTCGCTCCAGAACTCGACAACTGACGCGTAACGCGCCGCCGGGTCGTCGTCGGTCGCGCGCCGCAACACTTCGAGCAGGCGCGCCTTCACGGATTCGTTTATCGAATCCGTCGGCAGATTGGTTATCGGGTCGCATCTGAACTGGCTGGGCGGACGCCCGCAGACGGTAGTGTAAAAGCTCTTCGCGAGAGAATAAATGTCCGCCGAAGCGGTCAGGCGGCTGCGCGCGCCGGCGCCGAAATTCTCGCCCCCTTCCGAGGGATGATGCTCAGGCGGCGCGTAAATATCGGCGCCGACGCGGGTGATTTCGTTGTCTTCGCCAGTGGCCATCTTGGCCACGCCGAAGTCGGCGATCTTCAGCGTGCGGTGATCGGCGCTGAGCAGGAAGTTGTTCGGCTTTAGGTCGCGGTGAATGATCCCCTTCTCGTGGGCGTAGGCCAGCGCCTCGCAGGCCTGCTTGAAAAAGAGGAGCGCCTCATCCATAGGCAACGCATTGCCCGGGCGGGCGCGGCAGAGCTGGAGCAGGTCACCGCCCGGCATGTATTCCAGCGACAGGTAATAAAAAGGCGTCCCGCGCAGGTCGGCGGCGGCGCCATGCCCCCATCGCAGGATCACGTGCGGATGGCGCACGGCGTCGAGCGCGACGGCCTCGTTCTGGAAATTTTCAATCAGCGTCCGCTCCAGATCGGCGTCAGGCGTGCCCTGCAGGCTGGTGTTGAGAGCCTTGAGCACGACTTCCTTCCCGCCCGCCTCACGGTCGCGCGCGACGAAAATCTCCGCGAAGCTGCCGCGGCTCAACCGCTCCACCACTTCGTAGCGGTCGTCGACAAGACTGTTTTCAAGTTTCAGTTCAGGCATTTTTATACTTGGGAGCGGGAGTGGGAAGCGGGGAGTGGGGACGGAACTTCCTATCCCCACTCCCCATTCCCATTCCCTACTCCCGTCTTC
This sequence comes from Blastocatellia bacterium, assembly GCA_036274535.1. Lineage (GTDB taxonomy): Bacteria > Acidobacteriota > Blastocatellia > RBC074 > RBC074 > JAJVID01. The sequence goes on along the minus strand of DASUFM010000621.1, from coordinate 8,510 downwards.
TTCACCCCGCCGGCGTCGGACTAGCCTGCGGGTTCGCGGTGGGTGAGACCGCAGGGGACGCGGAAATACGAATCAGAACGTCCATGGCGTTGCGCGACTGGCCCAATCCCAGATAAGCCGTCGCAAGATACGCCGACACATCGGGCAGTTTCGGATCCAGCCTCGCCGCCTCTTTCAATCGGGTCGACGCGTCGTCGTATTTCTTCTGATCGAGATCGATCCGGCCCAGGTAATAAAGAGCTTCGGCGTTGTCAGGTTTAGCGGTCAGGACGGCGCTGATGCGCGTCCGGGCCTCGTCGGAATGCCCTTCCAGATGGCGCGCATACGCGGCGCTGATCTCGGGATCGATGGGACGATATGGAATCTGCCTCTTCTCATAAGGATCGGCGGCGCCGATCATTTTGTTTATGATCCCTTTAACTGGAGTGTATTCATAGAGGAGAGCGCCGCTCACCATGCCAATGATTAACGTAATGAACAAAAAGCTCATCTTCATAAGTAATGGAATCTCCTCTTCCGGCGGCGTTTCATCGCCCTGCAGCTTCAAGGCCTGGGATTTCGGCTTCTTTAGTCTTAGCGCTTCCGACCTGGATGTATCTGACTGAGCCGGTCCCGGGTGGAATCCGGTTTGAGGTTCGGATTGACGCGGGGGTTGCATGTTAGTGGTCTGCCTCCCCTGAGGTCCCTGCTGCAGGGCCGGCTCCTGCGATTTGAGGTTGACCTCGATTTTGTGCGTCGGGCGCAGCGCGCCGATCTCCTCAGTGACCTTGGCCTGCGCGGCCCGCATGGTGACACGCGGTTTCGTAGCCTCTTCTTCCATGTACGGGCGCGCGCCGAAATCGACCACGATCGCCGTCAGGTTGTCTTCCGCGCCGCCCTGGTAACAGAGTTGCTTTATCCGGTCGCAGACTGCTTGCGGTCGTTGCCCGTTCTTCATCAGGCGGGCAATCTCATCGTCGGCGACGTGGCGTGTGACGCCGTCACTGCAAAGCATGAAGCTGGTTCGCTCGTCGATCTCTACTTCACGAATGTCCGGCTCGACTACGCTTTCGGCGCCCATCGCGCGACTGATCACGTTGCGGCGCGGGTGGCTCGCGGCCTGCTCCGGGGTAATCAACCCGGCGCGCAGAGCCTCGTGGACTTCGCTGTGATCTTCGGTCAGGCAGATCAACCCTTTACGATCGAAGCGATAGACGCGGCTGTCGCCGACATGCGCGACTATCGCGCGACTCCCTTCGACGGCCACCATGGCCAGCGTAGTCGCCATTCCCGCGAGGTTGGGGTCCGATCGCGCGCCTTCGTATATCTTCTGATTGCAGAGTTCGATCGTGCTTTCGACGATTATCCGCAAATCATCCCGATGCCGCTGGGAGAAGACTTTCGAGAAGATTTCAACGGCCATCCTGCTGGCGACCGCGCCCCCCATTCGCCCTCCGACCCCGTCGGCGACCAGGAACAGCCCGCGATCCGGCATCGCCAGCAGACTGTCTTCATTCGCCTTCCGTTTCGGGTTAAGCCCTTTGTCCGTGATTTGTCCGACTGTGATTTTCATTGACGGTGATTGGTGATTGGTGATTGGTGATTGGTGGTTGGTCAAAGGCAGCCAACCACCAACCACTAGCCACCAACCACCGAATTATTCCTGTGTGAAATCGCCATCAGCATGCCCAGAGTAAAGAAACTGGTCAGCAACGACCAGCCGCCGTGACTGACGAACGGCAGCGTGATCCCTGTCATCGGCAGCATGCGAATCACTCCGCCGATGTTCACGACGGCCTGAAAGCCGAAGAACGCCGTAATGCCGGCCGCGATCAGTTTAGTGTACATGTCGCGCGCCTCTATCGCCACGCGCATTCCGGCGATCACGATGATGACGAATGCGGCGATGATAATCGCGCCGCCGGCCAGTCCCATCTCTTCCGCGATCGCCGCGTAAATAAAATCGGAGTCGGCGATCGGCACGCTCTCCGGATAACCGCGCCCGAGCCCTGATCCGAGCGCCTGACCGTCACTCACCCCAAAAAGCGCCTGGGAGGGCTGATAGGCGTATTTGTTATACCACGCTTCATCGTTCGACACACCCCGTCCCTCGGCGTCCGCGGATTCATCCGCCCACCACCAGTGCTCCTCGGGGTCGGGGGCGACTCCGCCGTTGCGCCACAGGTAAAACCGCTGGTGGATGCGGCGCGGCACGCCGCGCCCGACCAGCCCCTTGACGCGCTCGAAAGCCGAAACCTCCGACTTGTCGCTGAAGATGTCGACGGCCGTGTTATAGATGCCCGCCGAAAAGATCGAAGCCCCGAGCAACACGGCGATCAGCATGATCGCCATCGTCACCTGCGGCAGACGCTTCACGGCCACCACATATAGCGTCACGTAAGCTCCGAAAAAGACCAGCATCTGCCCGAAATCCGAGAGCGCGAAAAACGGGACCACCGGCATGACGGCCACCAGCAGGAACGGCAGCGTGAAACGCCACGGCGGCATCCCCCAGTAGGTCCGCGAGAGATTGCGGTAATGGTCGGCCAGGATTCCGGCGTAACTGAGCAGGAAGGTGATCTTGACGACCTCCCACGGCGTGGTCTGCCCCAGGAACTTCCCCCCGCTCGAATACACGATCGCGATCAGCGCGAACGGAAGGGTTGTCAGCAAACCTATCATGAAGCTGCGCCGCTGTAACCACAACAGCGCGTCGTCTCGTTTGGTAAAGATGAACGCGACGCAGAAACCCAGCATCGCCATTATCGGAATGAGTGTCGAGACCGACGACACGATTCTTTTGAGCGTCCAGTAACTTTCCTCTTCCGCCGCCCCGTTCGACTCCCTGATCGGTATGTTAAATTCCGGATCCCCGAAAAGCGCCCGCTTCTTGTCCGCGTCGTAATATTGATTGACGTAGCGCTGCCGCAGCGTGTTCGACTTCGCCAGGCGCGCGTCCCTCGCCTCCGAACGTTTATCGGCGCTGTATTCCGGATCGGTGAAGAGGCGATACTGCATGAATTGGCCTATGCTGAAGAGCAGAACCGCGACCGTGAACAGGGTCATGTCGCCCGCGTAACGATGCCTGCGCGCGATCCAGACGACGATCATGAAAATCGGGACGAAGAGAGCCAGATCACGGAACGCCAAAAGCAGCGAGGGCGAATAGCCCCGCGCCACGCCCGCCCGGTAAATGATGAAGTACGCCAGCGCGTCGAGCGCGAACAGGAATATTAATAGGAGGAAATGTGAAGAAGGACGATTTTTCATTCTCAGTTCAAAGCGCCTTTAGACTCCGCGGCGTTAATCATACGTTGATCACTCGTCATTTGTCATTGGTCATTGGTTAGTCGTCGGGCGCAGGTTAATACAGATGACAAATGACTATCTGCGCTGGCATCGAGGACAATAATACGTCGATCTGGCGCCCTGTGTAATGCGGCGGATCGGCGCGCCGCATTCCGGGCATGGCCGCCCCTCGCGTTCGTACACTCGCGACACCTGATCATACCTGCCGTAACTCGAATCCAGGTCTCCAGTCTCCGCGTCGAACTGCCGGTCGTTGGCGATGGCCTCGCCGAGCACCGCTAAAATCTCCTCACGCAGTAAAACTATTCGCGAAGGCGAGAGCCTATTCGCCGGCAACAGCGGGTTAATCTTCGCGCGGTGCAGCGCCTCGGACGCATAGATGTTGCCAAGCCCCACGACCTTTGTCTGGTCTAACAGCGCGAGCTTGATCTGTTGCGAACTGCGCTTGAGCGTGTCGCGCAGATATTCGGGTGAAAACTCGGGGCTGAATGGCTCGGGCGCGAGTTTGCTCAGATACTTGACCCGGTCGAGTTCCGGCGTGCGCGCGACCATCATCAACCCGAAATGCCGCTGATCGTCGAACAGCAGTTTCCTACCGTCGTCCATCCATAATACGGCATGCGTGTGCGGAGTGTTCTCGGCTTCCCGGTCCAGATAAAGAAACCGCCCGGTCATTCGCAGATGAACGATCAGGGTGCGGCCGTTCGAAAGACCCGCCAGGATGTGTTTTCCGCGCCGCGTAACATCGTTTACGCGCGCTCCCTTCAAGGCCGCCGCGAACTGCCGCGGCGTGTTCTCCGGCGATAGCCTGGCCCTGATCAACTGAGCCTTGATGATCGTCTTCCCCACAATCATCTCTCGCAATCGCCTGGTGACTATTTCGACTTCAGGCAGTTCAGGCATGGCGCACTGTTTAGCATAAAAATGAATGAGTGGGGAGTAAGAATTGAGCAATGTGGGAAAAGTTAAAGTTTTTAGGCGCGCCACTCTGAGGAGGGACTAAAACCTAAGACCTAAATCCCTATGACCTAAAACTATATATCTATTCTGGAGGTCTGATTGAGAGTTTGTTCGAGGTATGCGTTTAGTTTACTGACGAGCGGCAGTACAGAAATGTTCTATTGACAAACATAAAACCGGCGAGTAAAGTCGCATCTTCGTTGTTTGACACAATTTTGTCGCGGGGTGGAGCAGTCTGGTAGCTCGTTGGGCTCATAACCCAAAGGTCGTAGGTTCAAATCCTACCCCCGCAATCAAATCCTTCAAAGCCACCAGACTGGATTGGTCTGGTGGCTTTTTCATTTAATACGCGTGTTCCTTCTTAATTCAGCATATTCCGCGTGTTCAGCGTTCCTCGGCGCAAAAATCTTGCAAGTCTCAATTTGTGCTTTTACACTCCGCACCCATGAAACACTCTGCCCCATTCTTTCGTTTTTCGCATTTCGCTTTCCACATTCACAGTGGTCGCGTATCAAACCATTTTGGCCATTTTGGCCATTTTGGCATTTAGGAGGTCAATAAATCATGCGACATATCTCTCAGCGTGTTTTTCAATCCCTTGTGATAGGGGCGCTGATGTTGGCGGTTGCCGCGGACGCGCGGGCTCAATTCGGGAAATTAAAGAACAAGATTCCCGGCGTGCCCAAGAGCAGCAGCAGCAGCGGCAGCGGCGATATCGAATCAATCCTGGTTACAATCGATAGCGCCCGCGTAAGATTCGCTTACGCCAGAATCTCGCTCAGCCTCGCCGACGACGTGATCCGCCGTCAGGCGCTGCGTAATTCGGCCAAGAAATCCACCGGAGGTCAGATCGATAAGGACAAGAAAGAGATCGAGGCTCTGGACAAATCGATCGCCGAAAAACGCAAGCTGCTGGCCGAACTCGGCCGCCAATCAGGGAGCAGCAAGTATGACGAAAATACCGAAAAACAGGTCGCTTTCCAGCTCAAGGCCGACGAGGATAAGCGCGAAGAGAAGAAGGCCCTGGTAGAGCAGGAGGTCAAGGACAAAGAATCCAACGAGAAGAGCTTGAGCAAAGAGGATCGTGATAATTACGGCAAGCTGTCCAAACTGCTCTTCAGCGCCGCCATGCAGGAAAAGGCCGCGATCGAGACGGCGAAAGACGTGCAGCCTCGCGCTCAATCCGCCGCGTCCAACCTGGGCAACGACCCGACCGCCCTGGCCGGCTCGCAGCCCAAACGGCTCAATTCGGGCATCAAGAACCTGAACGAGATCGTCACCGAAGGCCCGAAGCATGTGACCGCGATAACCGACGTCGCCAAGCATCTGGCCAAGATCGGCGGCGTGGACCTGAGCGACAGTAAGTTCCAGTCCACGGTCGTCACCGACGAAAAGGACGTTCCTACCGATTGGTAAACATATTTAACATGGCGTATGACATATTTCATATGTCATACGCCATGTGTTCCGGATTGCCACCCTTTACAGGACACAAACATCATGTTCAAACATCCCCTGCGGTTTCTCGCTCTGCTTGCCATGATGGCGATGGCGGCGATCGGCGCCGCGGCCCAGGCGCCTGAAGACGCGCCGACGGTCGGCGTCCGCTATTATCGATTCACTTCAGTGACAGATTCCGATTACAAAGGCGACGCGAAGGCGCTGGCCAGCAGCCTGCGCATCTCGCTGGACAACACTAAAGGCTTCAAACAGGTCGTCACGCTCGACGACGAGCAGATCGCGGAGTTGACCAAACTGATCGCCGATTCGAAGAAAGGCTCTTACAGCCGCCAACTCCCGGGCAATCTGGCCGAACCGCCGGACGCTTACGTCTTCCCTAATTTGCTGCGCGTGGGCGCGGTCGAACGCGATAAATTCGCGCGGATCGAGGTGAGCTATACCGTGGAAATGGGCGCGGAGGCCGTGGACCCGGTGACGCGCGCGATCCTCTTCAGCGACAAGGTCACGATCACTGAGATTCGCAACAAGACCGAAAATCGCGGCGGCGCGAAGAATGTATACGAAGACCTGGTCTCGAAAGCGGTTGACCGGCTGGCCGGAAAACTCGCCGCCTACTTCCTCAAGCGCGGGCGCGTGTTGAAGGTGACCGACGACATGCAGACGGTCTATATCAATCTGGGCTCCAAGCATGGCGTCAAGCCGGGCGACAAGTTCACCGTTCACAAGGTCGAGCATGAGAGTTCGCAGGCCGCCGGCGAGAACGCCGAAGAAGAAGGTCTGGCCGAATTCGATCTCGACTCTAAAGGGACGATTGAAATAACCGAAGTGCGCGAGAACGCCGCCAAGGCTAAAATCACCGGCGCTGAAAAGGGCACGATTAAGAAGGGCGACGCCGTGCGATTGGTCAAGGAATAGTTATGATAAGAAGACTGAACAAACTCAGCTTAACGGTGGCGGCGCTCTTGATCGCCTGCGTCGCCACGACGGCCGGCGCTCAACAGGCAAAGCGCCGCCCGATTCATGTCTTTATTGACGTGAAGGAAACCAATCTCGACAAGTCTTCCACGGTCGCTAAAAACACGCTCAGCGAGAAATTGACCGAAGCCGGCTTTCATGTGACGACCAAACGGCGCGAGGCTGATATGGTGGTTGATGGAACTATCAGTTCCCGCCTGTCCCCGGTCACCGACGAGGTCAAACGCGAAGGCGGAGTGAACGCCGAGGCCGTGGCCTCGGTGCGATTACTGCTCGGCTCGGATGTGGTTTCTACCAGCGTCGAACGTTCGGCGCCGGGCGACTGGGGAGTGATGGCGGAGCGCGTCGGCGAAGATCGGCTGATAGAGGTCGCCGGTCTCGTGGCCGAAGACCTGTTCTCTGAAAGAGATATAAAGACAATCTACGTCATCGCCCCCGTATCGCCGCCCAAAGAGGGCCCGAAAGAAGTCAAGACCGCGCGCAAACCATCCAACTCGAAACGAGGGCCGAAACGCGGCATGAGTTTTATGGAGGTGGCCTGGCTGGTGCAGAATTTCGCGCCCGAAGATCGCATAGTGGGAGCGCTGCGGAAATACGGGATCAAATTCAAACCGCTCGACTCGGCTGTATCTCAATTGCGCAATTTTGGCGCGACTGACGGCGTGATCAACGCCGTCAAATCTTCGACCGTCGTCTAAATATGCTCGGACAAATCATCGGCAACTACAAAATCACGGCCGAACTGGCCAAAGGCGGGATGGGAGCGGTCTATCGCGGACGCCATCAGAACCTGCCGCGCGAAGTGGTCGTCAAATCCATCCTGCTCTCTTCGTTTCCGCCGCACGCGCAGGAACATTTGAAGGCGAGGTTCGTGCGCGAGGCCTATGTTCAATCGCAGCTCGATCATCAGAACATCGTGCGCGTTTACGAATTTTTCACCACGCCGGAGAATTATTATCTGGTGATGGAGTTCGTCGACGGCATGAGCCTGCGCGACCTGATCATCAGGCAGGGCGCGCTCGCCCCGGCGTCCGCCGTACCGCTCTTCAAACAGGCGCTGTCCGCGCTCGGTTACGCGCACAATTTCAACTACGTTGACGAGTCAGGCAATCGTCACACTGGCATCATTCACCGCGATATCAAACCCGCGAATATGCTGCTCGGCGGGACAGGCCAGTTGAAGATCACCGACTTCGGCATCGTCAAACTGGCGGGCGAAAGCAGCCTGACCAAGACGGGATTCAATCCCGGCACGGTCGAATATATGTCGCCCGAACAGATTCGAGGACTGGAAGTCGACGCGCGTTCCGACCTTTACAGCCTCGGCGTGACTTTCTACGAGCTGATCACCGGGCGGCTTCCCTTCCCGCCTTCGGATACCGGCTCGGAATACGAGGTGCTCAGAGGTCACATAGAAGTTCCGCCGCCGCCGATCACCACAGTAAAGCCGGATGTTCCCGAAGCGCTTGGGGCGGTGATAATGCGCTCGCTCCATAAAGACCCCGCTGCGCGATTCCAATCGGCGGCGGAGTTTTTAGACGCTTTGACCGCATGCGAGCAAAGCGGAGTCCTGGCCGCCGGACGTGTCACGGCAAAACCGCCGCAGGCGACTCACTCGATGACCGAGGTCATCTCCTACGATACCAGGCCGGATCCGGCCACACTGCCCGGCGGCACACTGCCCATGGAAAGGCAGGATCTGGCCACAATGCCAATCGACGCGCCGCGTCCAATACAGCAACAGCCAATACAGCAACAGCCAATACAGCAACAGCCAATACAGCAACAGCCGATACAGCAACAACCGGCGCAGCAGCGGCCGATGC